>CANIAI010000292.1 GCA_947465275.1 Acidobacteriota bacterium
GCATCACCAGACCTGGCCCACGCCTCGACGCCCCGCGCGAACACCTGCTCGTAGCCGTAGTCATTGGCCACGCAGGTGAGGTGCCCGGGGTCGCTGATCGCCTGGGCGGCGAGGGCCGGACGTTCCCGGCGATTGCGCCCGGTCAGCTCTTCGGCGAAGTGCATGCTGTCGGACATGGAGCCGCCGTTGCCGCAGGCGAGGATGCGGCCGCCCGCGCGCAGCGTCGTCGCGAGCCGGGCCGCCATGGCCGAGACGATACCGGTGGTCTGCTCTTCCTGGCGCAGCCAGTCGAGCAGTCGCTGCGCCTCGGCAAGCCGGGCGTCGAGATCGAGGGGTTGGGACACGCGCCGCTATTATGCGGTCAGCGGCGGCGCCCGCTCCACTCCCAGCCGTCCGCCGGACGCTGGATGCTCTTCAGGTGAATGCGGCGACCGCGCTCGTTCCGTCCGGGGCTGCCGCTGATGCGGACGACGTCGCCCGCGCGCAGCGTCTGTGGCGTGATGCCCTGTCGCTCGAGACGGCCGGCGCCGGCCCACTCGGCGGTGTAGGAGACGGGCTGCCCGTCCTGCACCACGCGCACCTTCAGGAGGGCGTGCGGGTTGTGGTAGAGGAACTCCTCGACGGCCCCTTCGATCGAGACCCGCTGGTCCTCGTGATAGTCGGCCGAGAACGAGTGGTGGGCGTACACCGCCGGCGCGGCGAGCGCCAGCACGACGGCCAGTCCGAACAGGGTGCGTCTCACAGTCGGTGCTCCTTCGGGGACAGTCTACACACCTCCACAATTCCTTCACAATCGCGCGGCAGACTCGCCTCATGGCACACAACGGAGGCGACATGCACGCACAGGTGGCGGGACGGGGCGGACTCTGGGCGCCCTGGGTCGTGGCGGCCCTGGTGGCCGCCGGGCTCGCGTTCTTCTCGTATCAATACGGAGTCAGCCAGGGAGCGGGGGGCGCGGGACCGGTCGTGCGGATGCCACACCTTGGCTTCCCGTGGGGGCTTCTCCTCTTCTTCTGGATCGTCCCGGCGCTGATCCGCCGCGTCGTCTGGGGTCCCTGGTACGGGTATCGCCGGCCCTGGCGGGGCGGCTGGCGCTACACGGCGGGCTGTGGACCGGTGCGCCCGTCCGACGATCCCGACTACGATCCGGGGGACCCGCGCGAGACGCGGGAGCGCCAGTGGCAGGAGTGGCACCGTCGCGCGCACGAGCGTGACGGGTCGCCGTCGACCAGCTGACGCGGCCCTCGCTGCATGCAGACGATCCTCATCGTGGACGACGAACCGCGCATCGCGCAGATCGCGCGCGACTACCTCGAGCGCGCCGGCTACGCCACGGTCGTGGCCGGCGACGGGGCCTCCGCGCTCGACCTCGCGGCGAGCCGGCGCCCAGACCTCGTGGTGCTCGACCTGGGGCTTCCCCGCCTCGATGGCTACGCCGTCGCCCGGGCGTTGCGCGAGCGGTCGGCTGTCCCGATCATCATGCTGACGGCGCGGGTCGATGAAGCCGACCGGCTGCGCGGCTTCGAGGTCGGCGCCGACGACTACGTCACCAAGCCGTTCAGTCCGCGCGAGCTGGTGGCGCGCGTCGGCTCGGTGCTCCGGCGCGTGGCGCCGGATGCCGCCGCGCAGCGACTGACCTGTGGCGATCTCGTGCTCGAGGCCGACACGATGCGGGTGACCCGGGCCGGCACACCGGTGGAGCTGACGCCGACCGAGTTCCAGCTGCTGCTCGAGCTGGCGCGGCACCCCGGGCGGGTCCATACCCGGGCGCAGCTGCTGGATGTGGTCCGCGGCGACGACGTCGAGGCGTTCGATCGCGCCATCGACACCCACGTGAAGAACATCCGCCGCAAGCTCGAGGTCGACACGCGGCATCCGCGGTACGTGTTGACGGTCTACGGCATCGGCTACCGGTTCGCGGACCGATGATCCTCCCGTCACTGATCCACGGCGTGCGTCGCCTCGAGCACCGCATTCGGGAGTGGGTCGAGGCGCAGCCGGACGCGCGGGAACGCGTCACCTATACGAGCCGCGCGTCGCGCGGGGTGGCGCCCGCGGTGCCGCCGTCCGCGCCGCCCGCGTGGTGGCCGATCAACGAACCCTGGCCGCCGCAGGGGCGCGAGTACCGGTGGCACGCGCGTCGGGAGCGCTTCGTCCGCCGGTCACGCCGCTTCACCTTCTGGCCAATCTTCGCCTTCTGGTGGCTCATCGTCCTGGCGGCCCGGTGGCTGGGGGGCCTCGGCAGCAGCTCCCTGACGGGGCTGGTGCTCCCGCTGCTGGCCTTCGCAGCGGTGATGGCGATCGGCGCCGTCGTGCTGCGCCGTGTCGCGCACCCGGTGGCCGACCTCGTCGTCGCCGCCGACCGCGTGGCGAGCCGCGACTTCGACGTCCGCGTGCCGGAGCAGGGCCCGAGGACGGTGAAGGCGGTCGCGCACGCGTTCAACGTGATGGCGGAACGGCTCGCCGAGCAGGAGGGGGCGCGGCAGCGGATGATGGCCGACATCGCCCACGAGCTGCGCACGCCGCTTGCCGTGCTGCAGGGACGCATCGAAGGGGTGCTCGACGGCGTGTATCCCCGCGACGACGCGACCCTGGCGCAGTTGCTCGGCGACACCCGCCACCTCGGACGCCTGGTCGACGACCTGCGGACGCTCGCGTCGGCCGAATCCGGCACCCTCGCGCTCTCACGTGAGCCGACCGAGCTCGTCACGCTCGCGCGCGACTGCGTCGACGGGATGCGGACCGAGGCCGACGCGAAGGGCGTACAGCTCGACCTCTCCGCCGACGCGAGCCTGCCGCTGCTCGACGTCGATCCGATTCGGCTGCGCGAGGTCCTGCTCAACCTGCTCGGTAACGCCGTTCGCCACACGCCCGCCGGCGGCCGCGTCGGGCTGCACGTCGATGCGGCGTCCGACGCCAGCGCACTGGCCGGAGTGACGCTGCGGGTGGTCGATACCGGCGTCGGCATTCCCGCGGAGGACCTGCCGCGCATCTTCGACCGGTTCCACAAGGGCGCCGGGTCGGACGGTTCGGGCCTCGGGCTGACGATTGCCCGGCGGCTCGTCGTCGCGCACGGCGGCACGATCGCGGCGACCAGCGAACCCGGACGCGGCACGACCCTCACGGTCACGTTGCCGCCGTCGGTGCGCGACAGCAGCATCCACGACGTGTAGGCGCGCACACCGGCCGCGACAGGCACGCGACACGCCGCGAAGTGGTAACGGGCGCGCGTACATGGGCAGCCTCCTCCCGTGCCGCGCATCGTGCACGTCGTCCGCGCGTCCCGATCGTCATGCCTCGCGCGCGGCGCGTGCGCCGCACGCGCCCTTGCGTACGGTGGGCGCCGCATCAACGGACGACGCCTCGATCAGATCGCACACAGATGGGCAGCGGATTTGCTTCGTGCCGAGTGATCGCGAGCATCGCTCGCGGAAGGAGGCCGAATGCCACGACGTGGCAGACAGGCGCGCGAGGATGAGCGCGCGCAGGGATCCCAGGCGACTCGAGGCCGGCGGACGGGCGAACGCGGCGAGGTGAAGGGTCGCGTGGGCGGCACGGTGGACGGCGCGGGCGACGCGAACGACACCGGGCGGGGCGGACGCAAGACGGCGGGCGGACGGAAGGCGTCCGCGAGCGGCGGACGTGGGGCCGCGAAGAAGGGTGGCGCCAGCAAGGCCGCCGGCCGCAAGACGAGCGGCGCCGCGAAGAAGACCGCCGGTGCCCGGAAGGGTGCACGGAAGACCGGTGCATCGAAGACCGCTGCCCGGAAGACTGGCGCGAGGAAGACCGGGGCCGCGAAGACTGGGGCCGCGAAGGCCGGCGCCAGGACCAGCAGCGCGGGGCGGAAGGGCGGCGC
>CANIAI010000293.1 GCA_947465275.1 Acidobacteriota bacterium
CGAGGGGCAGGTCAGCGACGTGCAGGAGGCGCAGATGGCGTCGCTGGGCGACAACGTCCTGGCGATCAGCGTCCGCGGCACCTTCGACGACTGCCAGCGGCTGGTCAAGCAGGCGTTCGCCGACGACGACCTGCGCAAGCATGTCTGGCTGACCCCGGCGAACTCGATCAACCTCGGGCGCCTGCTGCCGCAGTCGTTCTACTACTTCCTGCTGGCGCGGCTGGCCCAGGCGGCCCGCCCGGGGCACTCGGGGCCGATCGTGTCGGTGCCGAGCGGCAATTTCGGGAACATCACGGCGGGGTTGATCGCCAAGCGGCTCGGGCTGCCGGTCTCGCGCTTCGTCGCCGCGACCAACGTCAACGACGTCATCCCCGAGTACCTGAAGACCGGCATCTACCGGCCGCGCCCGTCGGTGCGGACGGTGGCCAACGCGATGGACGTCGGGTCGCCGAGCAACTTCGAGCGCATCCGGGCGCTCTACCGCGACGACCTCGAGGCCATCCGGCACGACGTGGTGGGCGCCGTCTACGACGACGCGACCGTCGTCCGCGAAATCGGGCGGGTGCACCGGCAGCACGGCTACCTGCTCGACCCGCACGGCGCGATCGCCTGGCTCGGCCTGAACGACGCGCTCGAGGCGGCCGGTCCGCAAGCCTACGGCGTGTTCCTGGCCACCGCCCACCCGGCGAAGTTCCGCGACGTCGTCGGTCCCGCGATCGGGGCCGAGGTGCCGCTGCCGCCGGCGATTGCCGCCGCCCTCGACAAGCCGCGCCACAGCACCCCGCTCGACGCCCGGTACGACGCGCTGCTCGACCTGCTCCGGTCGAACGTCGGCGTCGGGATCAGCTAGGGGCATCAGCCCGGGCCATCCGGGGGGCTACAATCCCCGGATGCCGCCCCTGGAATCATTCCGTCCCGAGGCGGGTGGGGTCCCCACCCGCGAGACCATCCCCGACCGTTACAAATGGGATCTCAGCGCGATTTGCCGCGACTGGGACGACTGGCAGCAGAGCCTCGAGACGCTCGATGCCGCCATCGCCGCGTTTCCCGCCTACCAGGGGACGCTGGCGGAGGGCGCCGCGCGCCTGCTCGAGGCGTACCGCGCGATGGACGCCATGGGCGCGCTCAGCTACCGCGTCTGGTACTTCGCCTCGCTCCACTACGACCAGGACCAGCGCGACAACGTGGTGAACGCGCGCCGCCAGCAGGTGCAGATCCTGTTCGCGCGACACGCCCAGGCGTCGTCGTGGTTCAGCCCCGAGCTGCTCGCCATCCCGCTCGCGACCGTGCGCGGCTGGTGCGACGAGCACCCGGACCTCGCGGTCTACCGATTCGCCATCGAGAGCCTGTTCCACGAGCAGGAGCACGTGCTCGACGCGGCGGGGGAGCGGCTGATGTCGTTCGCCGGCCGCGCCAACAGCACGCCCTCCGACAGCTACGCGGCGCTGACCACGGCCGACATGAAGTACCCGACCGTGACCCTGAGCTCGGGCGAGTCGGTCATGCTCAGCTACGGCCAGTACCGCGCGCTGCTCGAGACCAACCGCGTGCAGGCCGACCGCGCCACCGCGTACCGCGCCTTCCACCAGGCGTTTGCCGACAACCAGAACACCTACGCGGCGCTCTACAACGGCGTGCTGCAGCGCGACTGGTTCCATGCCCGGGCCCGCGGCTACCGTTCGACGCTCGACGCGGCGCTGCACGGCAACAACATCCCGCCGACCGTCGTCGAGAACCTGATTCGCGAGACGCGCGCCGGCGTGGCGCCGCTGCAGCGCTATCACCGGCTGCGGAAGCGGGTGCTGGGCGTGCCGGCCTACCACCTGTACGACACCTCGGTGCCGCTCGCGCGGCACGAGGCGAAGTATCGGTACGAGGACGTCGGGCGCCTGATCGTCGACGCGGGCGCCCCGCTCGGCATCGACTACCAGGCCGAAGTGCGGCGCGCCTTCGAGGGCGGCTGGATCGACGTGTTCGAGAACGTCGGCAAGCGCACCGGCGCCTACTCGGCGCCCGTGTACGGCGCGCATCCGTACATGCTGCTGAACTACAACGAGACGCTCGACGCGGTGTTCACGCTCGCGCACGAGATGGGCCACTCGATGCACACGCTGCTGTCGCACCAGACGCAGCCGTTCGTGTACGCGGGCTACACCATCTTCGTCGCGGAGGTGCCGTCGACGCTGAACGAGGCGCTCTTCCTCGACCTGATGCTCGAACGGGCCGAGACGGCCGCCGAGCGCGCCGTGCTGCTGCAGCACGCGATCGACAGCATCGCGAGCACCTTCTACACGCAGGTGATGTTCGCCGACTTCGAGCTGCAGGCGCACCGCCTCGTCGAGCAGGACCAGCCGGTCACCGCCGACCGTCTGAACGCGCTCTACGCCCAGCTGCTGCGCGACTACCACGGTGACGTCCTCGATGACGAGCCGCTGTCGGCCGTGACCTGGGCGCGCATTCCGCACTTCTTCAACAGCCCGTACTACGTGTACCAGTACGCCACCTGCTTCGCGTCGACCGCGCGCCTGATGCAGGGCATCCGGGCCGACGACGCGGCGACACGGCGTGACGCGGTGAACCGCTATCTCGGCCTGCTGAAGGCCGGCGGCAGCGACTATCCGATGACGCTGCTCGCGCGGGCCGGGGTCGACCTGAGCCAGCCCGACACGGTGCGTGCGGTCGCCGTCGAACTCGACGTCCTGGTGGCGCGCCTCGAGCAGGCGCTGGAGGGGTAGTGATGCGTGCGACGCGCCTGATGCCCGGCCGGATGGCCGCGATGATCGCCGGAGGTGCTGCGGTCGTGGTCGCCCTGATCCTGGGAACGGGCGTGGGCCTCGACGCGCAGGGGGCCGCGCGGGGCCGTGCGCGAGCGGCGGGGGCCGGCAGCGCCGGGCGCGGGGCGGCGTCGAGGGGGATTGCACTGGTCGGCGGCACCGTCATCGACGGCACCGGCGGCATGCCGATCCGCAACGGCGTCGTGTTGATACGCGGTGAGCGCATCGAACAGGTGGGAGCCGCCGACGTCGTGGCCGTGCCCGCCGGCTACACGCGCGTCTCGACCGAGGGGATGACGGTGCTGCCGGGCCTCTGGGACATGCACGTGCACCTGCTCTACGCGGGGCACACCAACCTGCAGTACTGGCACGACACCTATACGCCGCGCTTCGAGAAGGAAATCATGCCGGCCACCGCGCAGCAGTTGCTGCGGGCGGGCGTGACGAGCGTGCGTGACATGGGGGCGCCGCCCGATGCGATCTTCGGACTCAAGGAGCGAATCGCCTCCGGAGCGCTCGTCGGACCGACCATTTACGCCGCTGGTCCGCAGATGACGCACCAGCCGCCGGCCTGGGCGCGGTTCTATCGCTGGGGCGTGTCGGGTCCCGCGGATGCGGCGGCCAAGGCGCGTCAGTTGCTCGATCGCGGCGCCGACCTGCTGAAGATCACCGACGCCGAGTCGATGACCGTCGACGAGATTCGCGCCATCACCACCGAGGCGCACGCGCGCGGGAAGAAGGTGGCGGCGCACGGCCGCACCAACGCGGAGATCCGGATCGGGCTCGACGGGGGCGTCGACGAGTTCGAGCACATCGGCGTGGGACCGAACGGTGCGGAATATCCAGCGGATCTCATCGCCGCCATCAGGACGCGCGCCGCGTCGGCGCAGCCGCTCTACTGGGCGCCGACCGTCGGCCTGCCGCTCGGCGGCGACGCCCTGCGCGCCGACGCGGAGTGGCTCGATGACCCGGCGAACACCCGCGGCCTGCCGGCGCTGATCGCGGACGACGTCCGCACGGCGATCGCCGGCTTCATGCCGCAGCCGTCGCCCACGGCGACCATTACCCGCAAGGTGGCG
>CANIAI010000294.1 GCA_947465275.1 Acidobacteriota bacterium
AGGATGATGACTCGAGTGCTTCGGTTCCTCGCGGTGCTGCTGGTGAGCGTGGCGGCGGTCGGTGCGTCCGGCTGCTCGTACAACACCTTTGTCGGGCAGGAAGAGGCGATCAAGACGCAGTGGGCACAGGTCGAGAACCAGCTGCAGCGGCGCAACGACCTGATCCCGAACCTGGTCGAGACGACCAAGGGCATCGCCCAGCAGGAGAAGGACGTGTTCGGCCAGATTGCCGAGTCGCGCGCCAAGCTGGCCGGGGCCAACACCGGCACCCCGTCCGCCGCGACCATGGACGCGGCCAATCAGCAGAGCGCCGCGCTGGCCCGCCTGCTGGTCATCGCGGAGAACTATCCGCAGCTGCGCTCCAATGAGTCGTTCAACCGGCTCATGGATGAACTCTCGGGCACCGAGAACCGCATCGCGGTGGAGCGCATGCGCTACAACGAGCGCGTGCAGGAGTACAACACCGCGCGGCGGCGGTTCCCCGGCAACGTCACCGCTGGTGTCTTCAGCTTCAAGGAATACCCGCTCTTCAACGCACCACCCGAAGCCGAGCGCGTCCCGCGCGTCAACTTCGGCCGCTCGTAGCCCCGTCAGGAGACCCAGTCATGTCCATCGTCGATGCCCTGCTGCCCGAGTTCGATCACGAGATCGCCACCACGCGTACGCTGCTCGCACGCGTGCCCGACGGCAGGAATGACTGGGCGCCGCACCCGAAAGCCTCGTCGCTCGAGAAGCTGGCCGGACACATCGCCATCCTGCCGGGCTGGGGCGAAGCGACCCTCGCGCACGACTCCGTCGACCTCGCGACGATGCCGCCCCCCGCGCCGCTGACCACCCGCGAGGCGTGGCTCGGCGCCTTCGACGCGACGTCGGCCGCCATGCGCGCGGCGCTGGTCGGCCGAACGGACGCCGAGTTGATGGCCACCTGGTCGCTGAAGCGCGACGGACAGGTCATCTTCTCGATGCCCAGGGTCGCGGTGCTGCGATCGTTCTTCATGAACCACCTGATCCACCACCGGGGCCAGCTCAGCGTCTACCTGCGCGCCCTCGACGTGGCCCTCCCGGCGATCTACGGCCCGAGCGCCGACGAGGGCGCGTTCTAGGCGTGTCCTCCGCGGTCTCCCCCAGTCCCGCCGCAGCATCTGCCCGAGTCGCCGGCTATGCGCCGGGCGCGTACCGCCCGCGCTTCACCGGCGGGCACGTGCAGACGCTGTACGCCTGGGGGAAGCCGCGCGCGTTTCCCGGCCTGCCCGACCCCGAGGCGTGCTACGTCGACGTCGCGCCCGACGCGCGCGTGCTCGCCCACTGCCACTGGCATGGCACGCCAGCGGCGCACCCGACACTGCTGCTGCTCCACGGCCTCGAGGGGTCGAGCCTCGCGCACTACATGCGCGGCATCGCCGACAAGGCGTGGCGGGCGGGCTGGAACGTGGTGCGGCTGAACCAGCGCAACTGCGGCGGCACCGAGCACCTCTCACGCGGTCTGTATCACTCGGGGCTGACGCACGACCCGCTGTTCGTGCTCCGGGCGTTGATCGCGCAGCACCGCCTGACGCGGGTCGCGGTGGCCGGCTACTCGCTCGGCGGCAACCTCACGCTCAAGCTGGCGGGCGAGCTGGGCGACACGATGCCCGAGCTGGTGGGTGTCTGCGCGGTCTCCCCCACCATGGAACTCGCGGCCTGCGTCGAGGCGCTCGAACGCCGGCAGAATCTCGTCTACCAGTTCAACTTCGTCCGGAACCTGAAGCAGCGCATGCGGCGGAAGGCGGCCCTCTTCCCCGGCGCCTTCGACCTGGCCCCGCTCGAGCGCATCTGGACCGTCCGGCAGTTCGACGAGGCGTACACGGCGCCGCACCATGGCTTCCTGGACGCGTCCGACTACTACCACCGGGCGAGCGCCATGCGGGTGCTGTCGCACATCCGGGTGCCGGCGTTGATCCTGACCGCCGAGGACGACCCGTTCGTGCCGCCCGCGCCGTTCCGCGACCCGGTCGTGGCCGCCAACCCGGCTGTCACCGTGGTCGTCACCCCGCACGGCGGCCACTGCGCCTACCTGGAAGCGCCT
Source organism: Acidobacteriota bacterium (assembly GCA_947465275.1). GTDB lineage: Bacteria > Acidobacteriota > Vicinamibacteria > Vicinamibacterales > UBA2999 > JBEBGV01. Next base: position 2,066 of record CANIAI010000294.1, read on the forward strand.
GCCGGGGCGGCCGACGGCGGATACGACGGCTACTGGGCCGAGCGCGAGATCGTCCGCTTCGTCGACGCGCAGGCACGCGCCCGGCTCGACTGATACGGGTCAGGCAGCCGGGTCAGGCGCCGGCAGGCCGAGGTGCGTGAGCAGCAGCCGCGCGAACGCCGGGCCCTTTCCTTCGTCCTCGTGCTTGAAGTAGACGAACACGTCGGCGCAGCCGGCTGCCTCGCGGGCGATGGTGTCGCCCCAGCGCGCGATGTCCGCCGGCGTGTAGCCCTCGTCGCGCAGGCGGAAGTAGGCATAGGGGGCGGTCGCCACGACCGGCGCCGAGAGCTTCTCGCTGTCGGCGACGCAGAGCGCGAGGCCGCGTCCGCGCAGGAAGTCGAGCACGTCGTCGTCGAACCACGAGGCGTGCCTGAACTCGAAGGCGGCGCGCGCGGCAGGCGGCAGCGGCTCGCAGAACGCCTCGAGCAGCGGCAGGTCCTTCTTCAGGTTCGGCGGCGTCTGGAACAGCAGCGCCCCGCGTTTCGGGCCGAGCCGCGCGGCAACCTCCAGGAAGCGGCGCAGGCCGTCGGCGCAGTCGCGCAGCCGCGCATCGTGCGTCAGCCGCTTCGGCGCCTTGAGGGTGAACGAGAAATCGTCCGGGGTCGACGCCGTCCAGCCGGCGACGGTCTTCTCGTCGGGCATCCGGTAGAAGGTGTAGTTGATCTCCACCGTCGGGAAGCGCGCCGCGTAGTACGGCAGCATCTTCGCCGCGGACATCCGCGCCGGGTAGAAGCTCCCCTGCCACTCCGGATAGTTGTAGCCCGACGTGCCGACCTGGATGCGCATGGATGCCTTCCTGTCAGAGCGGGGCATGGCCCCGGCGGCGCAAAGTTGGTACATTACCCATGATGATCATCAGGTCGCCACTCCCGCTCCTGCTCGCCGCGGTCCTGCTCACGATCAGCGCGGCCTGCAGCCGTGGCGGGCCCGAGCCGAAGCAGTACGAACTCGAGGGGCAGATCCTGGCGATCCGGCCGGAGGCGAACGAAGTGATCGTGCGCCACAAGGACATCAAGGGCTTCATGCCTGCGATGACCATGCCCTACACGGTGAAGGATCCTGCGCTCCTGCAGGGCAAGGCGGCCGGTGACCTGATCACCGCGACGCTCGTCGTGGCCGAGACCTCCGCCCACCTGTCGACCCTCACCAAGACCGGTCACGCGGAGTTGCCCGTGGCCCCGACCGAGCCCGAGGTCTCGGTCTTCGAGATGCTGAAGCCGGGCGACACCGTGCCCGACGTGGCGCTGGTGGACGAGACCGGCATGGCGCGTCCGCTGTCGTCGTATCGGGGGCAGCCGCTGGCGCTCACGTTCATCTACACCCGCTGCCCAGACCCCGAGTTCTGTCCGCTGATGAACCAGCTGTTCCTCGCCGTGCAGACGGCCATCCAGCAGACGCCCGCGCTGGCGAAGGCGCGGCTGCTGACGGTCAGCTTCGATCCCGAGTACGACACCCCGGCGGTGCTGAAAGACCAGGCGACGCGCGCGAAGGCTGACCCGGCCGTGTGGCACTTCGCCACCGCGCCGACGGAGGTCATGACGCCGTTCGCGGCGAAGTTCGGGCTGACGGTCACGCGCAACGACACGCCCATCCTCATCCACAACCTGGCCACCGCCGTCATAGACGGCGAGGGCCGGCTCGTGAGCCTGCATGGCAACAACAAGTGGACGCCGCCAGACCTCGTCGCGGAACTCCGGCAGGCGGCAGCGGCCAGGCCCGCTGCCACGCACTGA
>CANIAI010000295.1 GCA_947465275.1 Acidobacteriota bacterium
AACTACTCGCTGCGCATCCCGAAGGTCTGCCGCAAGTGCGCCGCGCCATACCTCGAGCAGGCCGGCTTCGGCACCGAGAAGGTCGAGGCCGAACTCCAGGCGCAGTTCCCCGAGGCGCGCATCGGGCGGGTCGACCGCGACTCGATTCGCCGCAAGGGGGCGCTCACCGCGATCCTCTCGCGCTTCGCCGCCGGGGAACTGGACATCCTGGTCGGCACGCAGATGATCGCCAAGGGGCACGACTTCGCCCGCGTCACGCTGGTCGGCGTCATCTCGGCCGATGTGGGGCTCGGCCTGGCCGACTTCCGGGCGAGCGAGCGGACGTTCCAGTTGCTCACGCAGGTGGCCGGGCGCGCCGGGCGCGGCGAACGGCTGGGGGAGGCGATCGTCCAGACGCTGCACCCCGAGCACTACAGCGTGCGTCTGGCGGGGGAGCAGGCCTACGGCGCCTTCTTCGAGAAGGAGATCGTCTTCCGCAAGCTGATGCACTACCCGCCGGCGGTGGCGCTCGTGAACGTCATCGTCCGCGGCCCGAGCTTCGAAGAGGCGATGGAGACGGCAGGCGACATCGTCCAGCGGCTTGGGCCGGCCACCGCGACCGGACGCTTCAGCCTGCTGGGCCCGGCGCCGGCGCCGCTGGGGCGGTTGCGGGGCGAGCACCGCGTGCAGTTCTTCCTGAAGGGGACCCGTCGTCCGGAGATGCGGCAGGCGCTGCGCACCGTGCTCGAGGGGATGCCCGAGGTGCGGCGGCGGGTCACCGTCGACGTCGACCCGCTGAACGTACTCTGACGCCCCCTGGGGCTGCGCAGAGGCGGTCGTCCGGCGGCGCTCAGCCGCGGAACGCGTCGAGCAGCTCGATGGGGGCCGGCGTGAAGCAGAGGACGAACATCACGACCGCGAAGAGCGCGAGCCAGAGGCGCCCGGTGTCGAGCGGGATGTGCTCGTCCCAGACGGGCGGATGCCGCGGACCCATGAAGACCAGCATGCCGACCGTGAGCACCGTCCAGACAATCCAGGACGACGACATGATGCTCAGCCCGATCAGGATGACCACCATCGCGATGGTCACCCAGAGGCTGCGGCGGCCGAGCAGGGCGTAGGCGACGTGTCCGCCGTCGAGCTGACTGATGGGGAAGAGGTTGAGCGAGGTGGCGAGCATCCCGAACCAGGCGGCGAACGCCATCGGGTGCATGTTGACCGAGTAGCCGTCCGGCACGTGGCCGAACGTGAGCCAGCTCACGAACCGGAAGAGCAGCGGCTCGCCGAACTCGATGACCTGCCCCTTGTAGTCGGGCGGAATGCGGACGACGGTCGAGAGATACATCCCGACCAGCAGCACCGGCACCGCGACGAGGAAGCCGGCGATCGGGCCCGCGATGCCGATGTCGAACAGCGCCCGCTTGCCCGGGATCGGCTCGCGGATGCGGATGAAGGCGCCCAGCGTGCCCGTCAGCGGCAGCGGCGCCGGCAGGAAGAAGGGCCGCGAGGCGTCGACGCCGTAGTAGCGGCAGGCGAAGTAGTGCCCGAGCTCATGGCAGCCGAGGATGGCGAGGATCGAGCCGCTGTACCAGAACCCGTGCAGGAACAGGTTCCAGGGCGCCATCGCGAACGCCCGGTTCGAGAAGTTCACGACGAACGAGGCGTAATGCATCTGCCCGGCGTAGGTCGTCGTGAGCACCGTCAGGACGAACAGGAGGGCATAGCGGAGCCACGGCTCACGCGGGCGCTCCCAGTGGACGATGATTTGTGGCGATTCCGGGGATTCCGAACCCATGAGGGGCCGTTACCCGATATTCTGGAGGTCCTTGCCCGGCTTGAACCGGATCGTCCGGCCGGGGGGGATGCGTACTTCCTTGCCGGTACGGGGGTTGCGGCCGATGCCGCGCTTGCGGGGCTTCACCTGGAACACGCCGAAGCCACGGAGTTCAATCCGGTCGCCCCGCTGCATGGAGGTCCGCATCGCATCGAACACGGCGTCGACCGCCACCTCGGCCTTGACTTTGGTGATGTCGGCGATCTTCGAGACCTCGTTGACGATGTCGACCTTGATCATTTCGGAGCGGTTCCTCGGTAGAAGACGGTAACTATCATAGAAAGAGACACTTACGCCTGTCAAATGCGCCACGTTGGCGCATGACGGCACGTTCCGCTCCCCGTCCAGTTCCTGTATGGCGCATACCCTCCCGTCTGTCGTGCTTGTCGGCCGCCCCAACGTCGGCAAGTCGACGCTGTTCAATAAACTCAGCAAGACCCGGCGCGCGATCGTGACCGCGATTCCCGGCACCACCCGTGACGTCCTCGCGCAGCCGGGCGACTGGCGCGGCGTGCACTTCGAACTCATCGATACCGGCGGTATGTTCGGCGCGAGCCAGGACCCGCTGCATGAGCTCGTGCTCGAGCGGGGCAAGCGGGCGATCCTCGATGCCGACCTGCTGATCTTCGTGGTCGACGGCCGCGAAGGACTCGTGCCCGGCGACCACGACATCGCGGAAGCCGTCCGCGCGGCGAACAAGCCGGCCATCCTCGCCATCAACAAGACCGACGACCGGCGCGCCAAGGCCGGGGCGGTCGACTTCTTCGATCTCGGGTTCGACCCCGTGTTCGAGATATCGGCCGAACACGGAGAGGGGCTGGGCGACCTGCTCGACGAGGTGATCGAACGCCTCGCCACGATCCCCAAGCAGACCGACCATCCCGAAACGCCGTCCGAGATCGGCATCGCGATCGTGGGGCGCCCGAACGCCGGCAAGTCGTCGCTGGTCAACCGCCTGCTCCGGGAGGAGCGGATGATCGTCAGCGAGATGCCCGGGACGACGCGTGATGCCGTCGACTCGACGCTGATGTGGCACCGGCGGCAGTTCCGCATCGTCGACACCGCCGGCATCCGTCGGCCCGGCCGCGTGGCGAGTTCCGGGCAGGTGGAATCGGTCAGCGTGCTGCTGGCCCGCCGCGCCATCGAGGCGGCTGACATCGTCTGCCTCATCGTCGACGCGAACGCCGGCGCCACCGATCAGGACGCGACCATCGCGGGCGAAGCCGACAAGGCGGGCCGCGGCGTCATCATCGTCGCCAACAAGTGGGACCTCATGAAGGACCGGGGTCCCGACTTCGTGAAGGACTTCGACGAGATGCTGCGGCGGCAGCTCAAGTTCCTCGACTACGCGCCCATCCTCCACATCTCGGCGCTGAGCGGCGAGCGCACCGGCAAGGTGCTCGAGACGATCGACCGCGTGGCGGCCTCACGCCGGACGCGCGTGAAGACGCACGCGCTGAACGAGTTCGTGGCCGAGATCACGAAGGCGCATCCGCCCGCGAGTCCGGGACGGCGACACGTACGCATCATGTACGTCGCGCAGACCGGCGTCGCGCCGCCGACGTTCGTGTTCTTCACCAACGTCGCCACCACGTTCCACTTTTCGTACGAGCGCTTCCTGGTGAACCAGCTGCGTGAGACGTTCGGGTTCGAGGGGACACCCATCCGCATCCACGTGCGGCGGCGCTCGGATCGGCCGACCAAGGATGGCTCCGAGCGACACGAGCATCCCGTGCGGGGCGAGAAGCGCGAGCACGGCAAGCGCCGGTCGTAGGCGACCCCTGGGGTAAATCGCCCGCATCCTGCGCTATACTGGGCTGCCGATGACGCCGAAGCTGTACCGGGCGGGGGAGGTCTGCGAGCTCGTGCAGGTGCAGCCCTACGTGCTCCGGTCCTGGGAGAAAGAGTTCCCCGGTATCGGCGCGCAGAAGGGCATCGACGGGCCGCGCCTCTACAGCGAGGCCGACCTCGAGACCGTCACTCGTATCAAGCACCTCGTGTTCGTCGAGGGGCTGACGGTG
>CANIAI010000296.1 GCA_947465275.1 Acidobacteriota bacterium
AGGAGGCCGCCGCCCCACAGGCCCCGTCGACGCCCTTCCGTGCAGGCGTCGACCTGGTGTCGCTCAACGTGACGATCACCGACAGCATGACCGGCAAGTTCGTCACCGATCTCGACCAGCCCGACTTCTCGGTGTTCGAGGACGGCGTGAAGCAGGAGGTCACCTTCTTCTCGCGCCGCGTGCAGCCGATCGCGCTGTCGCTGCTGCTCGACAGCAGCGCCAGCATGGAAGACAAGCTGACGACGCTGCAGACCGCCGCGACCAACTTCGTGAGCCGGCTGAAGCCGACCGACGTCGCGCAGGTGGTCGACTTCGACAGCCGCGTCGACATCCGGCAGCCGTTCACCACGAGCCAGAAGGACCTCGAGGCCGCGATCAACCAGCTGGCGGCGGGCGGGTCGACCTCGCTCCACAACGCGATCTACATCGCGCTGAAGGAGCTGAAGAAGGTGCGCGCCACGGGAGACGAGGACGTGCGCCGGCAGGCGATCGTCGTCTTCTCCGACGGTGAGGACACCTCCAGTCTCGTCCCGTTCGAGGAAGTGCTCGACCTCGCGAAGCGGAGCGAGACCGCCATCTACACCATCGCCCTGCGGAGTCCCACCGACAGCCAGCGCCGCGGCTTCCACGAGGCCGAGTACGTGATGAAGCAACTGGCGGACGAGACGGGCGGCCGTTCGTTCTTTCCCGCCCGCATCGACGACCTGAACGGCGTGTACGGGCAGATCGCCGACGAGCTCGCGAGCCAGTACACGGTCGGCTACACGTCGAGGAACATCAAGCGTGACGGTGCATTCCGTCGTGTCGTGGTGCAGGTGAACCGCCCCCGCTCCACGCCGAGAACCAAGCGCGGGTACTACGCCCCCACACGGTGAACCTTCTTCCACTCGCGATCTACATCGCCGCCGGCCTGGCGTACGCCGTCCACTTCGCGCGGCGCCAGCCCTCGGTGGCGCGCACGGCGACGACGCTGCTGATGCTCGGCGTCCTCGCGCACACCTTCGTCATCGGCATGCAGACGATGGAGGTGCGCCACGTCCCCTTCGCCAACCCGTCGCGCGCCATCTCCACGTTCGTCTGGCTGCTGACGCTCGCGTACCTCTACCTCGAGCTGACCACCGAGGAACGCGGGATGGGGGTGTTCATCCTGCCCGTCGTCATCGTCCTGCAGCTGATTCCGGCCATCAATCCGGGCACCGAATACGCCGACCCGGTGCTCGACAGCCCCTGGTTCTGGGTGCACGTCTCGTCGCTCCTGTTCGCCTACGCCAGCTTCGCGCTGGCCGGCGTGCTCGGGCTGACGTACGTGCTGCAGTTCAAGGAAATCAAGAAGAAGCACCTCGGGTACCTCTACACCCGGCTGCCCTCGCTGCAGATGCTCGACGTCATGAACTCGCGCGCGGTGGCGGTCGGCTGGCTCTTCCTGACCGTGGGCGTCACCGTCGGGGTGATCTGGGCCGCGCAGGCGCGCGCCCTCGCACCGGACGATCCCAACCTGCAGGCCATGGCACCGGGTGATCCGAAGATCCTGTTCGCGATCCTGACCTGGGGCGTCTACTCGTTCGGGATGTACGCGCGCCGCAGGATGGGCTGGAGCGGACGCCGCGCGGCGCTGCTCTCGGCGGTCGGCTTCGTGATCGTGCTGCTGAACTTCCTCCCGCTGAACTACTTCGTGACGACGAGTCACACGTTCCAGTAGACGGCGATGCACCTGTTCCTCCTCGGCGTCAGCCACCGGACCGCGCCGGTGGATCTGCGTGAGCGGCTCGACTTCTCGAGCCGTGACCTTGGCAGTGCCGTCGAGGCGCTGGCCGCCCGCCCGTCGGCGACCGAGTCGGTGGTGCTCTCCACCTGCAACCGGTCGGAGATGTACGTCGCCAGCAGCGACCCGGCGAAGGCGCGCGAGGAACTCGTCGCGTTCCTCAGCGAGTACCACCAGCTGCCGCCCGAGACCTTCCTCCCGCACCTGTTCGTCAAGGAGGACGCCGCCGCCGCGGGACACCTCTTCCGCGTCGCGGCCGGGCTCGACTCGCTGGTGGTCGGCGAGCCGCAGATCCTCGGGCAGGTGAAGGACGCCTTCCAGGCGGCGAGCGAGCGCCGGTGCGCCGGTCCGCTGCTGCAGAAGCTGTTCAACTGGTCGTTCAACGTCGGCAAGCGGGTGCGCACCGAGACCGCCCTCGGTGAAGGCGCCGTCTCGGTCAGCTATGCGGCGGTCGCGCTGGCGAAGAAGATCTTCGGGCGTCTCCAGGGACGCCGCGTGCTCGTCGTCGGGGCCGGTGAGATCAGCACGCTGACCGCCCAGCACCTGCGGGCCCAGGGTGTCGGGCAGATGGTCATCACGAGCCGCACGCTGGCCAACGCGCAGACGCTCGCCGACACCGTCGCCGGGCATGCCGTGCCGTGGGAGCAGATGACCACCGAGCTGCGGCGCGCCGACATCGTCATCACGGCGACCGGCTCGCAGCGCCCCATCATCCTGCGTCAGCACCTCGAGGACGAGGCGGGCCAGCGCCGGCGGACGGAGCCGATCTTCATCATCGACATCGCCGTGCCGCGCGACGTGGATCCCGGGGTCGCCGCGATCGAGCAGGTGTTCCTGTACAACGTCGACGACCTGCAGTCGATCGTCCACGAGAACCTGTCACGCCGCGCCGCCGAGATCGACCGCGCCGAGCGCATCGTCGCCGAGGAACTCGCCCGGTTCGGCTCGTGGCGCCGGTCACGCGGCGCGATTCCGACGGTCGTCGCACTGCGACAGCGCTTCGAGGCGATCCGTCGAGCGGAACTGCAACGCCTCGACGGCAAGCTCGCGGGCCTCCCGCCGGACGCACGGGCCAGGGTCGATGAGATCACCCGCCTGCTCGTGGAGAAACTGCTCCTCGAACCGACCGAGCAGCTCAAGGCGCTGCCCGACGAGGAGACGCAGGCGGCGTACACCGAAGCGGTGAACCGCCTCTTCCGCCTGCGCGCCGATGAGGAATCGTCGGTGCACGACGAGCAGCCGCGGCACGACGACCGGCGCGGAAGCCGGTAGACTAGTCCTCGAGGGACTCACCACATCGTGTCAGTGCAACTTCGTCTGGGCACACGCGGCAGCCAGCTCGCGCTCTATCAGGCCAACGCCGTCGCCGCCGCCCTGCGACAGCACGCCGCTGTCGACTGCGAGATCGTCGTCATCCGCACCTCTGGTGATCGTCTCGCGGAGGCGCCACTCTCGGAGATCGGGGGCAAGCGGCTCTTCGTGAAGGAAATCGAGGACGCGCTCCTGTCGGGCGACATCGATCTCGCCGTGCACAGCAGCAAGGACATGCCGGCGGTGCTGCCGCCGGGGCTCGCCATTGCCGCCGTCCTGCCGCGCGAGGACGCGCGTGACGCGATCGTCCTCCCGAGGCCGCACGACGCCGGCGGCACCAGCCCCGCGCGCGCCGACGGGATGCTGTCGATCGAGGCGGTCGTCGCCGGACTCGGCCAGTCGCCGCGTATCGGGACCAGCAGCGTCCGCCGCGTCGCGCAGCTCACGCGCCTGTTCCCCGGCGCCTCGTTCGCGCCTATCCGGGGCAACCTCGACACGCGGCTGCGGAAACTCGACGCGGGCGACTACGACGCGATCGTCCTCGCGGCCGCGGGGCTCCGACGCCTCGGCTACCAGTCGCGCATCTCGGCCTGCGTGCCGGAAGAGGCCTGCGTGCCGGCGCCCGGCCAGGGGATCATCGCCATCGAGATCCGGGACGGCGACGACGCGCTGCGCGCGACGCTTGCCGCGATCGATGACGCCGACGCGCGCGTGGCGCTCGATGCCGAACGCGCGGTCGTCGCGCGACTGGG
>CANIAI010000297.1 GCA_947465275.1 Acidobacteriota bacterium
CAACGGGGTCGTCGTCGAACGCAACTTCGACCCGGGCAGTCTCGTCAGCCCAGGCACCGAACGCCCGATCGTCGTGGTGGCCGACCTGTCGTCGGTGAAGCTCCAGGCCGGCGTGTCGGAACTCGAGGCGGGGCGCCTCCGCGTCGGCATGCCCGCCCGGGTGACCGTGCAGGCCAGGCCGGGTGAGACGTTCGAGGGCCGTGTCTCGGCGATCGCCCCCGAGGTCGACGCCAGGAACCGGCACTTCACCGTCGAAGTGCGCACCAGCAACCCGTCGGGCACCATCCTCTCGGGCATGTTCGGCACGGCGGCCATCCCGCTCGCGCGGGCCGCGCAGGCGCTGGCCGTGCCGCGCGACGCCGTCGTCTCGCGCAACGGCGCCCGCATCGTGCTGCGCATCGCCAACGAGCTCGTCTCGGAGGTGCCGGTCACCGAGGGGCTGACCGACGGCACGCGCATCCAGGTGACCCAGGGGCTCTCGGCCGGTGACGTGATCCTGGCCGACGCCCGTCGTGAGCTCGCCGCCGGCACGCGGGTCAATCCCGTCGTCGCGCGCTGAGCCGACGTCTTCACGAGGAATCGCGATATGTGGATTTCAACGACCTCCATCCGTCGGCCGGTGTTCGCCACGATGGTGATCCTGAGCTTCATGGTGCTCGGCATCGTGTCGATGGGCCGGCTCGGGATCGACCTGTTCCCCGACGTCAGCTTCCCCTTCGTCAACATCACCGTCGTCTACCCCGGCGCCTCGCCGGAAGAGGTCGAGACGCTGGTGACCAAGCCGCTCGAGGACGCGGTCGCCGGCATCAATGGCGTGAAGCGCGTCGAGTCGAGCTCCACCGACTCGTTCGCGCGGGTCGGCGTCGAGCTGCGGCTCGAGGTCGACGAGAAGAACGCCACCGCCGAGGTCCGCGAGAAGGTCGCGGCTATTCGTGACCGCCTGCCGCGGGACATCGAAGACCCGACGATCGTCCGGTTCGACGTCGCGGCGCTGCCGATCATGACCTACGCGGTCGGCTCGCCGCAGCGGTCCGACCAGACGCGCCGGCAGGTGATCAAGGACCTGAAGCCGCTGCTCGAGCAGATCGACGGCGTCGCGGCCGTCGAGGTGAATGGCGGCGACATCCGCGAGATCCAGATCGACCTCGACCCCGGCCGGCTCGAGGCGCTCGGGCTCCCGATCAGCACCGTCGCCGACACGCTCGCGGCCGAGAACCTCGACCTGCCCGGCGGCCAGATGACCCGCCAGGGGCAGTCGATCGCGCTCCGCACGAAGGGGGAATTCACCTCGGTCGCCGAGATCGAGGACGTGATCCTGCGGTCGGCCGGCGGATCCACGGTGCGCCTGCGCGACGTCGGCCGCGTGGTCGACGGCTTCGAGGAACGGACGTCGACGACGCGCCTCGACGGCACCGATGCCGTCTCGTTCTCCATCCGCAAGCAGTCGGGCGCCAACACCGCCGCGATCTCGGCGAAGGTGAAGGAGACGCTGGCGCGCGTCGGACCGTCGTTCCCGCAGTTCCAGATCCGCGAGGTGCACGACGACGCCGAGTACATCCAGCAGAACGTCGATCAGGTGCGCGAGCACATCATCTTCGGCGGCATCATGGCGGTGCTCATCATCTTCGTGTTCATGCGCGACTGGCGGTCGACGCTGATCACCGCGCTCGCGCTGCCGACGTCCGTGGTGGCGACCTTCTTCTTCATGTGGGTCGCCGGCTTCACGTTCAACATGATGACGCTCATGGCGCTGTCGCTCGTGATCGGCATCCTGATCGACGACGCCGTCGTGGTGCGCGAGAACATCTACCGGCACATGGAGATGGGTGAAGACCCGATGACCGCCGCCGAGCGCGGCACGTCGGAGATCGGCCTCGCCGTCATGGCGACCACCTTCACCATCCTCGCGGTGTTCCTGCCGGTCGGCTTCATGACCGGCATGGTCGGGCAGTTCTTCAAGTCGTTCGCGCTCACGATCGCCTTCGCCGTCGCGATGTCATTGCTGGTCGCGTTCACGCTCGACCCGATGCTGTCGTCGCGCTTCGTCCGCTTCGTGCCGCCCGAGGAGCGCACCCGGACGAAGGTCGGGCGCTTCCTGGAGCGCTGGGGCCAGGCGTACGAGCGGCTCGACGCGGCGTACCACCGGGTGCTCACGGCCGCGTTGAACCACCCCTGGAAGACGCTCGCCGCCGCGACCGTCATCTTCCTCGGCAGCCTCGGCACGCTCGCGGTGATCGGCACCGAGTTCGTCCCGGCCGAGGACCAGGGTGAGTTCCAGGTCATCGTCGATCTCCCGCCGGGCACCTCGTTCGAGCAGAGCGTGGCGACCGTCGCGCAGATCGAGGCGCAGGTGAAGGCGTCCCCCGAGGTGCGGCAGATCTTCAGCACCGTCGGCGTGAACGGCCAGGTGCGCTCGTCGACACTCCGGGTGCGGACGACCAAGTCGTGGGAGCGTGACCGCCCGATCGGCGCCATCAAGGCCGAGGTGCGCGGCCGCCTCGCGGCGATGCCATTCGTCGAGGCGAAGGTCGCCGACCCCGAGTTCATGCAGGGCACGCCATACCAGCCGCCGCTCACGATCTACGTGCGCGGCGACGACATGGTGCAGCTGCAGCGCATCAGCGACGCGATCGAGCAGCGGGTGCGCGCGATCCCGGGCACGACCGACGTCGACAGCGACCTCGAGGGCGGCCAGCCCGAGGTGGTGGCCAGCGTGAACCGTCCGCTCGCGGCCGACCTCGGCTTCAGCGTGGCGAGCATCGCGACGCAGCTCCGCAGCATGGTCGAGGGCATCGTGCCCACCAAGCTCCGCCAGGGGGAGGACGAGTACGACATCCGCGTGCGGCTCGCGCCCGAGTTCCGGAACGACAACGCCGCCGTGCTGCGGACGCCCATCTACTCGCCGACGGGCGCCGTCGTCCGCTCGGGCGACGTGGCCAGCTTCGGCCCGGCGGTCGGCCCGAGCAGCATCACGCGCGAGCAGCGACGGCGCCAGGCGAAGATCGGCGTGGACATCCTCGACGGCTACGCGCTCGGCGACATCACGACGCAGGTGCAGACGGCGATGGCCGCCGTGCCGATGCCGGCGAATGTCGAGTGGGGCTTCGCCGGTGACGTCGAGATGATGCAGGAGTCGGGACAGGCGCTGATCCTCGCGCTCCTCCTGGCGGTCGCCTTCATCTACATCGTGCTCGCCTCGCAGTTCGAGAGCTTCCTCGAGCCGCTCATCATCATGCTGTCGCTGCCGCTCGCCATCGTCGGCGCGCTGCTGCTCCTGCTGGCGACCGGCAAGAACCTCGGGATGCCCGCCATGATCGGCATCGTGATGCTGATGGGGCTGGTGACGAAGAACGCCATCCTGCTGGTCGACTACACCAACCAGCTCCGCAAGGAGGGGCTGTCGGTGCGCGAGGCGCTGCTCAGGGCCGGACCGGTCCGGCTGCGGCCCATCCTGATGACCACGCTCGCCATGATCTTCGGCATGCTGCCGTCGGCGATGGGCACGGGCGAGGGGAGCGCGTTCCGCTCGCCCATCTCGATCGCGACGATCGGCGGGCTGATCACGTCGACGATGCTCACGCTGCTGGTCGTGCCGGTCGCGTACCTCCTGCTCGACCGCATCCTCGAGAAGGCGCGGGCGTTCCGCACGACGCCCCTCACGCCGGCGTGGCGGACGGCCGCCCGCGTGACCACGGTGCTGGTCCTCCTCGCGCTGCTCGGCGCCTTCGCGACGGTGGCGCGGGCCTTCGCGGGACAGGCGCCGGCGGCGCAGGCCGCCGCCGCGGGCGGTCCCATCACGATCCAGCGCGCGCTCGAACTGG
>CANIAI010000298.1 GCA_947465275.1 Acidobacteriota bacterium
ATCACGCCGCGCTGACGCTGGTGCTGGGAGATGACGCGCCGGGCGAGGACGACGCCCGACGCGAGATCCCGATGCACGCCGACGGGGACGGCTACTTCCGCGTTCGGGTACCGGGCGTCACAGCCGGCGCCCGCTACAGGTACCGCCTGGGCGACGCCGTGCTGCCCGACCCGGCCTCACGGTGGCAGCCGGAGGGCGCCTGTGGTCCCTCGGCGGTGATCGACCCGCGGCGCTACCGGTGGGGCGACGCCGGGTGGCGGGGCATCCGCCTGGCGGGGCAGGTGATCACCGAGATCCATGTCGGCACGTTCACACGCGAGGGCACATGGGAGGCCGCGTCCGCGCGGCTGCCGCTGCTCGCGGAGGTCGGCATCACGCTGGTCGAACTGATGCCCGTGTCGACCTTCCCCGGCCGATTCGGGTGGGGGTACGACGGTGTCTTCCCGTTCGCGCCGACCCCGCAGTACGGCACGCCCGACGACATGCGCGCCTTCGTCGACCGGGCGCACGCGCTCGGCATTGGCGTCATCCTCGACGTGGTCTACAACCACCTCGGGCCCGAAGGCTGTGTCTTCAAGCGCTACGCCTCCGCCTACTACTCCACGCGGTATCAGGGGGAGTGGGGCGACCCGCTGAACTTCGATGGGCCTGACGCAGGTCCGGTGCGTGCCAGCGTCGAGGCGAACGCGGCGTACTGGATCGATGAGTTCCATCTCGACGGACTCCGCATCGACGCGACACAGGGCATGCACGACGCCTCGCCGGTGCACGTGCTCACCACGATCGCGCAGGCGGCGCGTGCGGCGGCCGGCGGCCGCGAGATCGTCCTCATCGCCGAGAACGAGCCGCAGCACACACGCCTGGTGCGCCCGATCGCCGACGGCGGGTACGGACTCGACGCGCTCTGGAACGACGACTTCCACCACAGCGCCGTGGTGGCGGCCACGGGACGGAACGAGGCGTACTACAGCGATCACCAGGGGACACCGCAGGAGTTCATCTCGTCCGCGCGTCACGGCTACCTGTTCCAGGGACAGCGGTACGCCTGGCAGCGGAAGGCCAGGGGCACCTCGACACGCGGCATTCCGCCCGAGGCGTTCATCACCTTCCTCGAGAACCACGACCAGCTGGCGAACTCGGGCGACGGGTCGCGCCTGCGCCTGCGCACCTCGCCCGCGCTGTATCGGGCGCTCACGGCGCTGCTGCTCCTGCTGCCGGGCACGCCGATGCTCTTCCAGGGGCAGGAATTCGGGAGCACCGGCTGCTTTCTCTACTTCGCCGACCTGAGTCCCGAACTGGCGGAGCAGGTGCGGCGTGGACGCGCGACGTTCGTCTCGCAGTTCCCGAGCCTGGCGTCGGATGCGATGCAGGCGTGCCTGCCGGCGCCTGACGCCCCGGCCACCGTCGAGGCGTCGCGCGTGCGGTGGGAGGAGCGGACGCCGGCGAATCCCTGGCTGCGGCTCCACCGCGACCTGCTGACCATGCGTCGCGAGGATGGCGTGTTCGCCGGCAACGCGCGGGTCGAGGGGGCCGTGCTGGCGGAACGCGCCTGCGTGCTCCGGTTCTCGGCCGCCGCGCCCGGCGGCGAGCGCGTCCTCCTGCTGAACCTCGGCGCCGATCTCGTGGCTGGCTCGTTTCCCGAACCGCTCGTGGCGCCGCCCGACGGGCACGCGTGGACGATGCGCTGGTCGAGCGAAGCGCCCGAGTACGGGGGCGTCGGCACGCCAGGGGTCGAGGGAGCGGACGGCTGGCGGCTGCCGGCCTGGTCCGCGACGGTGCTGCGTGCGGTGGCTGCGCCCGAGACGGACGCAGCCCCATCAGGAGGGACCGCGTGACGCCGCCGGAACCAGTGCGCGAGATCGCGTGGGGCACGGGCGACGAGGCACACCGGCTGCTCCGGGCACGCGAGTGGCTCGTGACCAACGGCCTCGGCGGCTACGCCTCGGGGACGGTCGGCGGCGCACTCACACGGCGGTATCACGGGCTGCTCGTGGCGGCGCTACCGACCCCGTTCGGGCGCACGATGATGCTCACGCAGGTCCGGGAGCGCCTGCGCTTCCCGGACGGCCGCCTGGTGCCGTTCCATGTGGCCGCGGCGTCCGAGGGCGCCACCGAGGTCGACAGCCTGGCCACCCTCCGCGCGTTCAGGCTCGACATGGGGCTGCCGGTCTGGACCTACGACGTGGAGGGCGTCCGCATCGAGAAGCGCGTGCTGATGCCACACCAGCAGAACACGACGCACGTGCGCTATCAGCTGCTGTCGGACACGCCGGTGCGCCTCGAACTCCTGCCGCTGGTCGGCTTCCGGCTGCACGAGGCCGCGGTGGGCGAGGAACTGCAGGCGCCGTACGCGGTCCACGCGAGTGGTGATCACTTCGAGATCCTGCCGGGCGACCCGCTGCCCGCGCTGCGCCTCAGGCTCCACGGCGAGGCGCGCGCCCTTACGCTGATGCCGGAACTGATCGACCAGGCCACCTATGCGCTGGAACGCGAGCGCGGCTATGCCTGCACGGGGGCTCTCTGGTGCCCCGGGTACTTCCGGGTGACCCTTGAACCAGGCCGCGCGGGCACGCTCGTCGCGTCGACCGAGCCCTGGGACACGATCGAGGCGATTGGTCCAGACGATTTGCCGGGCGCAGAACGCCAGCGCCGCGCGCGACTGCTCGAGACCGCCGCCGTGCCGGCCGCCGACCTCGTCACCGCCGAACTCACCCTCGCCGCCGACCAGTTCATCATCACCCCGGCTGGTCGAACCGAGGAGGCCGCACGCGCACGGGCCCTTGGCGACGAAGTGCGCACGGTCATCGCGGGCTATCACTGGTTCACCGACTGGGGCCGCGACACGATGATCAGTCTCGAGGGGCTGACACTCTGCACCGGCCGGCAGCGCGAGGCCGGCTACATCCTGCGGACGTTCGGCCACTACGTGCGCGACGGGCTGATCCCGAACATGTTCCCTGAAGGGACGAAGGAGGGCCTGTACCACACGGCCGATGCGACCCTCTGGTTCTTCCACGCCCTCCACAGGTACGTGATGGCCACGGGAGATCGCGGCACCTTGCGGACGCTGCTGCCGACGCTGCAGTCGGTCATCGAGCACCACGTCCGCGGGACCCGCTTCGGCATCGGCGTCGACCCTTCGGACGGACTCCTGCGGCAGGGCGCCGAGGGCTACCAGCTCACCTGGATGGACGCCAAGGTCGACGACTGGGTGGTCACCCCTCGGCGGGGCAAGTCGGTCGAGATCAACGCGCTCTGGTACAACGCACTGGCGCTGATCGAACGCTGGCTCGGGGAAGAGGATCAGACCGGCGCCGATGCCATGGGGGCACTGCGCGCCAGGGCCGGCGAGAGCTTCAACCGCCGCTTCTGGTACGCGGAGGGGGGCTACCTCTCCGATGTCATCGACGGGGAGCAGGGCGACGACAGCGCATGCCGTCCGAACCAGATCCTGGCGATCGCCCTCGATCATCCGGTGCTCGACCGCGCGCGCTGGAGCGCCGTGCTCGATGTCGTGCGCGACCGACTGCTCACGCCCGTCGGCCTTCGCTCACTGGCGCCGGGACACCGCGACTACAAGGCGCAGTACTACGGCGACCTGCGCGCCCGCGACGCCGCCTACCATCAGGGCACCGTCTGGGGCTGGCTGGCAGGCCCGTATGTCGACGCCTGGCTGAAGGTGCACCCGGATGACCGGGAGGGGGCCCGCCGCGCGCTGGAGGGCTTCACCGCGCATCTGGGGGACGCCGGCCTCGGCACCCTGAGCGAGATCTTCGACGCCGAGGCGCCCTACACGCCCCGGGGCTGCATCGCG
>CANIAI010000299.1 GCA_947465275.1 Acidobacteriota bacterium
GAGTTCCGCCGGCGTCAGGCCCGCATACGCCGCGGCCACGAAGAGCCGGGCTCCATCCAGGTGCAGGCCGATGCCGTGTTCGCGTGCGAACGCGCAGGCCTCGAGCGTCTCGTCCCGGCGAACGACCTGTCCGAGGAGACGCCGCACCGGGCTCTCGATCGAGAGGACGCCGACCGGCGCCGGCACGCGCCCGCCCGCGGTCCGCTTCAGCACCGCGGCCACGTCGTCGCGCGTCACCGTGGCGCGCCCCTGCGCCACCGGGACGAGCGTCAGTCCCGACAGCGTCTGGCTGGCGTCGCCGGTGTCGTTGTAGATGTGGCTGGCGTCCTGGACGATGACCCGCCGGCGCTCGCCCGCGAGCGCCCGCAGGGCCAGCTGATTCACCAGCGTGCCGGACGGCATGAAGAGCGCCCGCTCCTTGCGGAGCAGCGCCGCGCAGCGCGACTCGAACGCCGCGACCTCACCCCCGAGCAGGTAGGTGTCGACCTCGACCGGCCGTTCTCGCGTGAGCGCCGCCAGTCTGTCTGCCCAGTCCGCCGGCGGCAGGCTCAGCCCGTCACCGGACAGGTGTATGCGTCGGTCACTCGGTGTCATCGCGGAGGTCGGGCGGAGTATAGACCAGCCCACGGGCGGCACCGGTTGTGCCTGTAGTTCGGCAGCGCGACGCGTCGTCGCCTGGAGGCACTCATGAAGGCACTCATCACCACCGCCGCGATCGTCGCCGCGTTCGCCCCCCTGGCCGCCCAACAGGCCGGGACCACGGCCGGCCGTCCACCCGCTGAGCCCGGCCCCGCTCACAACACGTACGTGCTCGTCGGGTGTCTGGAGGCCGACGCGACTCCGGCTCCTGTCGCGGCTTTCAGCTTGACCAATGCCAGCGCCGTCGGACAGGCGCCGCCCGAAGCTGACACCCAGCCGTCGGCGGTCGGGACAGGGGGTGCCGCAGCCGGTAACACTGCGGACCTCAGGAGGGGCAACGCGGCGGGGAACGCGGCCGGAGGCAGGGCCGGAAGTGGGTCCGGCGGCACGCCGGCCAACCGCGTCTATCAGTTGCAGGCCAACACGACGAGCTCCGTGACGCAGCCAGGTCTCACCGCGGACGCGCTCAAGGCCGAGGTCGGGCACCGGGTCCAGGTCACGGTGCGGGCGCTCGACGTCGATGCGCCCCCACCGGTCAGCGAGACGAATGGCGGCGCCACGCGCGCCACGGCCGCGAACACCGAGGCCCGGGCGACCGCCCGCTTCGCGGTCACCGCGCTGACACAGCTGGACACCCGCTGCCGCTAAGGGCGGACATCGACCGCCCGGGGGCGGCAGGTCCCCGGGCGGACTACAATCGTCCCTTCATGCCCATCCCGCTCACCGCTCGCGAGCGCCAGTCGCTGAAGGCGCGCGCACACGCCCTCGAACCGGTCGTCAAGGTCGGTCAGCACGGCCTCACCGATAACGTCATCCGCGAGGTCGACCGCTCGCTCACCGCGCACGAACTCATCAAGGTGCAGATTGCCGGCGGCCGGGACGAGCGCCAGGCGCTGCTCGAGACGCTCAGCGCGAAGACCGATGCGGCCGTCGTCCAGAGCGTCGGGCGGATGGCCGTGCTCTGGCGCCCACGCCCGGTTGAGGACGGCGACGACGACGATGACGCCGCGGATATGGACTCTCAGGAGGATTGATTCGATGAAGTCGCTCTACACGCTCGGACTCGGCGCCACGTTCGCCGTAATCTTCGCCGCCATCGGCCTCACCGCGCAGCAGGCGCCCGCGCCGGCGCCGGCGGCCGGACAGGCGGCACCCCAGCAGCCCATGACGTTCTTCATCACCAGCGTCGGCCTCGGCAAGGGCGGCGACCTCGGCGGCCTGGCCGGCGCGGACGCGCACTGTCAGGCGCTCGCCACGGCCGTCGGCCGCGGCAACGTGACCTGGCACGCCTACCTCAGCACGCAGGGGCCGAACGCCGTGAACGCGCGTGACCGCATCGGCCGGGGCCCGTGGTACGGCGCGACCGGCAACATCATCGCGCGCGACCTCGGCCACCTGCACGGCGACACGATCGAACAGGCGCGCCTCGGCAGCGGGCTGCACCAGCTGCACGCGACCAACGAGAAGGGGCAGATCCTGCAGGGCCGCGTCGGCGGCACCCCGCAGAGCCCGGTCGTGCACGACATCCTGACCGGCTCGCTGCCGGACGGCCGCGCCTACACCGACGGCATGGACCACACCTGCTCGAACTGGACGAGCAGCGTCGAAGCGATGGGGAGCGCCACCGTCGGGCACTTCGACCGCGTCGGCGCCGACAACAACTCGTGGAACTCCACGCACGTGACCCGCGGCTGCAGCCAGGCGAACGTCTCGCGCGGCGGCGGCGCGGGGCTGATCTACTGCTTCGCGGTGAACTAGCACCGCGCGCCTCGTCAGGGCGGGCCCCGACCGGGGCTCGCCCTACTTGAACTCCTCGCCCACCGTCACCTTCAGCGTGCCGTTCAGCGCCTCGTACACCCGCCGCAGGTAGCCGGTCGCCATCTCCGCGCGCATCGGCCAGTCGGCGAACTCGCCGAAGTCGGCCATCGCGGCCGCCTGCTCGATCGGCACGCCGGCCCGATACAGGCGGCTGCCCTCGGCACGGGCCCGTTCCATCGCCAGCCGGAAGCGCGTCAGGTCGCGGCGCAGTGTCGCCTCGTCATCGACGAACCCGTGCCCGGGCACCACCCAGCGGGCGGGCATCCCCTCGGCCGTGCGCACCGCCTCGATCCACTCGGTGGGATACCCGCCCGGCGGCCACGGGAAGAGCCCGTGCAGATAGGTGTCACTCAGGTAGAGGACGCCCTGCTCCGGGAGCGCCACGACCAGGTCGCCGCCACCCGTTCGAGCCCGCCCGAGCCGGCGCACCTCGAGGCGCACGCCACCCCTCGTGATGACGCGGACGTCGTCGACCGCAAGCGTCAGTACTTCCCCGGCCCGCACCGGCGTCCCGTCGGGGCCCGGAATCGGCTCGCGCCGGAGGACCTCATCCGCCACGTCGGTCGCGATCACCTGCACGCCGGCCGGAAACGCCCCGAGTCCGCCCACGTGCTCACGGGCGGGGGTGCCGATGACGACGGTTCGCACCGGCTGTGCGGTCAGGCGGGCCACCGCCGAGAGCAGGCGCCGGGCGTTCTCCGGCGTTCCCTGCGGATCGACGACCACCACCCCGTCAGGCGTGATGACAATCAGGCTGTTGGTGGTGACGCCGTCGCCGTCGCGCACCGCCTCCCAGGCGTAGACGCCGTCGACGAGCGGAACCAGCCGTGGGAACAGAGCCCGGTCGAGGCCTCGCGACGCGAGCGTCGCCTGCGCCGCTGCCGGGTTCCCGGGCAGCGACAGGACAACGCCTGCGAGCAGGCACGTCACGAGCGTCCGCATACGCGGGCGCCCTATCGGGCGGCCGGCGCCGCCGGACGGGGCTCGGAAGACGGCGGCACGATGCTCTTCATCCGCATCGTGGTCACCATGTTCCCGTAGAGCTCGTTGTTGTGGACGACGTTCAGCGTCAGCAGCCCCATGCGCGGCAGCTTCTGCTGGCGGCCGTTCTCCTGCGTGATGTCGATGACGTCGTTCGCGTTGGCATCGGTCAGCGCGGCGTAGGCGGTGTCACAGTACGCGAACGCCTCCTGCGCGACCTTCAGGATGTCGGCCTTGGCGGTGAGCGTCTTCTCGAGGTCACGCCCGGCGTTCGGGTTCCTCTCCCCCTTCGCCTGCGAGCACCAGAGGAAACTGTAGGTGGCGGCGTGCGCGACGTGCTGGCCGAAGGTGCGTACTTCGGTCTGCGCGCC
>CANIAI010000300.1 GCA_947465275.1 Acidobacteriota bacterium
GGGCAGGGCTGGCGCCCTTCGCCTGACGCGTCGCGCCGCTCGCCGGCCGCGCCGCTTTCTTCACCGCGCGTGCGGGCCGCGTCGTGTCGGCGGCATGTTCGTGCCGGCGGGGAAGCCCCAGCGTCTTCACCGTGTCCCGCTCGAAGTCGATCTCGATCAGCACCACCGGTTCGTCGCCGACCACCCAGCCGTCGTGGCCCGGGTCGATGACGACGATCTGCGGCGCCTTGTGCTCGACGACGCAGCCGTCGGGATACTCGATGTGGATCTCGCCCTTCGCGAGGAACCCCGCGTGGCCGTGCATGCAGTAGTCGGTGCCGACGACCGGCTTCATGTCGATCGACCAGCGGAACCCGGGCGGATAGATCATCCGCTTGATGCGGGCGTTGCCGGCGCGTCCGACGTCGAGGCGCACGTGTCCGAGGTCACGGTGTTCCGCGCCGCGCACCGGTGCGAGGAGCGGGTCGACGGGCGTAGCGGCGGGACGAGTCGTCTTCTTGGCCATGGGGGTCTCCGTGGCCGGGATGCTAGCACGGGTATGCTAGGATCCGTGGGTTTGTGCCCCGTCGGACGGCCTGTCCGGCCCGCCGCACCGGTCCCTGTACTCCCGCATCACGAGCTATGGCATCCATTCAAGCGACTCGTCTCAAGAAGGGCATGCTGGTCAAGATCGAGAACGACCTGTTCCGGGTTCTCGAACTGCAGCACGTCACCCCCGGCAACCTCCGCGGTTTCGTCCGGATCAAGTTCCGGAACATCCGCAGCGGGAACCTGTCGGACCAGAAGCTCCGCTCCGAGGACACCTGCGAGCGCGCCACGCTGGACGAGCGTCAGATGCAGTACCTGTATCAGGACGGCGACGACTACTACTTCATGGACACCAGCTCGTACGAGCAGATCCACATCACGAGCGAGGCGCTCGGCGACTCGGTGAACTACCTGAAGCCCGAGATGACGATCAGCGTCGAGTTCTACGGCGAGGAGCCGGTCGGCATCGAGCTGCCGCCGACGGTCGACCTCAAGGTCACCGACACGGTGCCCGGCATCAAGGGCGCGACCGCCAGCAACCAGATCAAGCCGGCGACCTGTGAGACGGGGCTCGTCGTCAGCGTGCCGCCCTTCATCAACACCGGTGACGTCGTCCGCGTCAGCACCGAGACCGGCGAGTACCTCGCGCGCGCCTGATGGACGTCGTCCGGCATCATCCCTCCGCCTCGGGGTGGATCGAAGTCATCGTCGGCAGCATGTTCAGCGGGAAGAGCGAGGAGCTCATCCGCCGGCTGCGCCGCGCGCAGATCGCGCGACAGAAGGTGCAGATCTTCAAGCCGTCGCTCGACACCCGCTACGCCGAGGATCACATCGTCTCGCACAGCGAGATGCGGATTCCCTCGTCCGCCGTGGCCAGCAGCCGCG
Organism: Acidobacteriota bacterium; assembly: GCA_947465275.1. Classification (GTDB taxonomy): domain Bacteria; phylum Acidobacteriota; class Vicinamibacteria; order Vicinamibacterales; family UBA2999; genus JBEBGV01. The sequence continues at coordinate 1,414 of CANIAI010000300.1, forward strand.
GGCTGCTGGAGCGGGTGGAGGACGACACCGAGGTGGTCGGCATCGATGAGGGGCAGTTCTTCGACGCCGAACTGCCGTTTGTCTGCTCGGTGCTCGCCGACGCGGGCAAGCGGGTGATCGTCGCGGGGCTCGATCAGGACTACCTCGGCAAGCCGTTCGAGCCGATGCCGCAGCTGCTGGCCATCGCCGAGTTCATCACCAAGACGCGCGCCATCTGCATGGTGTGCGGCAACCCCGCGCTCCACACCCAGCGTCTCGTGGCGAACGCCGACCGCGTGCTGCTCGGCGCCTCGGGCACGTACGAGGCGCGCTGCCGGGCCTGCTTCGATCCGAGGCTGGCCGACCCGACCCTCGCCGGTGCCGATCCCGACCAGGACGCCGACCCCGGCACGCCTGACCAGAAGCGCTGACCTCGCGGCCGCGGCCGTGCTGTCGTAAGCTGTGTCCATGGAGCCACAGCTGCTCCTCAGGCAGGTCCTCTTCCTCTTCGGCGTCGGCTTCCTGCTGGCGAACCTGAAGGTCGTCGCCGACCTCCTGTTGTTCCGCCTGCGGCGACGTCGCGCGCTGCTCACCTGGCAGGCCGACAAGCCGCCCTTCTACGGATTCAGCCTCGCGCTCGGCGTGCTGCTCGGCCTGCTGCTCGCCTTCAAGATCTTCGTCCAGCGCCGCCCGCCCAGCCAGCTGTTCGGCGAGTCGATGATGTTCGTGTACTACGGCTACATGACCCCGCTGGCCTCGCGCATCGCGCGCGGCTTCTATCACGACGGGGTCTGGTCCGACAGCGGCTTCATGCGGTGGAAGCAGATCTCGGCGGTCTCCTGGAAGGAAGACCCGAAGGTCACCCTCGTCCTGATCTCGCAGCTGCGCAGCATTGCCCGCCGCCTGGTCGTGCCGGGTCCGCTGTACGGCGAGGCGCGGCGCGTGCTGCGCGACCGGGTGAAGGCGCACGACATCCACATCGGCGGCACGGGACTCGAACTCGGGAGCCGCGACGAGTCCGACGCCGTCTGACGCCGTCTGACCTGCGCCGCACCGGCACGCCGACACGCCCACCTCGGCCATGGGACGCCCAACAGGTGTCGGGTGAAAAGATCCGGACCTTGCGCCGATAATGCTGCGGTATGGCGCCACGTCCCACCTGGAGAGGCTTCCTGCGGGTCAGCCTGGTCAACATTCCGGTCCGGGTCTTCCCGGCCACCGAGTCGTCGGCCACGCTCTCGTTCAACCAGCTCCACGCCGAATGCCAGACGCGCATCCAGCAGAAGCGGTGGTGCCCGCACTGCGAGCGTGAGGTCCCCAACACCGAACTGGTGAAGGGCTACGAGTTCGAGAAGGGTCGCTACGTGATCATGTCCGAGGAGGACATGCAGAAGGTGCGCGTCGACTCGACCCGCGTCATCAACCTCGTCCAGTTCGCCGACGACACCGAGATCGATCCGATCTACGTCGACCGGTCGTACTACCTGGCCCCCGACGGCCAGATGGCGGCCGACGCGTTCGCCGTCATGCGTGAGGGGATGGCGGGGAAGGCCGGCATCGGGAAGGTGGCGCTCTACGGACGTGAGTACCTCGTCGCCGTCCGGCCGCAGAAGCACGGGATGGTGATGTACACGCTGCACCACGAGGCCGAGATTCGCAGCATCGACCAGCTCGAGGACCTCGGGGCCGTGCCGACGCAGGTGCGGCCCGAGGAAGTGAAGCTGGCCAAGCAGGTGATCGCCACCTTCGATGCGCCGCTCGACCTGGCGACCTACAGGGACGAATACACCGAGGGGCTGCGCGCGCTCATCGACGCGAAGATCGCGGGCGAGGAGGTCTCGGCGCCCGTGGCGCAGGAGCCGCCCCGGGTGGTCGACCTGATGGAGGCGCTGCGCCGCAGCCTCGACGCCGTGAGCGCCGAGAAGAAGAAACCGGCGAAGGCGACGCTTCCGGCCGCGAAGACAGCACGCGCCCCGAAGGCGGTCGGCGCGAAGAAGCGGAAGGCGTCATAGATGGTCTTCCAGCAGTTCTACCTGAACTGCCTGGCCCACGCCTCGTACGTCATCGGCGACGAGACGACAGGCACGGCCGTGGTCGTCGACCCGCAGCGCGACATCGACCAGTACGTCGCGTTCGCCGGGGCGCACGGGCTGCGCATCGGCCACGTCATCCTGACGCACCTGCACGCCGACTTCATCGCCGGCCACCTGGAACTGCGCGACCGGGTCGGCGCGGCCATCTACCTCGGCGCGCCCACGCAGGCCGAATACGCCTTCACCCCGCTGGCCGACGACACGACGATCGTCCTCGGGCAGGTGCGCATCCGGGCCCTGGCCACCCCCGGCCACACGCCGGAGTCGGTCTCGCTGGTGGTGTACGACGCGGCGAAGGGCGA
>CANIAI010000301.1 GCA_947465275.1 Acidobacteriota bacterium
GGCCAACGTCGAGCACGCTGCCCTCCGCGTCGTGGGTCAGCGTCACCACCGACGCGTCACACGTCAGGCGGCGTGAGGTTTCCGCGGAAACGCGGACGGGCGGGTCGTCCTCGATCACGCCGCCCGCGGCGCACGCCGCAGCCTCACCAGGGTTCACACCGGCATCCACGTGCAGCACCACCTGATAACGGTCGGCCGATGTGCCGGTATCAAGTGCGCTCGCGAGAGCCGACTCCGCGAGCAGGACGAGCGCATCGGCCCGGCGCTGCCCGGCGGTCACCTCCTGCGCCATCGTCCCGGCGTCACTTGCGGCGCTCGGGCCGGCCTCGCTCCGTAGCCGGTCGGCGGCGGCGTCCAGCGCCCGCCGGACGACGGCCCCCACCTCCGGCGTGAGCCGCCCGCGAATCACCACCATTCCGTCATCGTCCACCCACGTCTGCAGCTCGCGATAGAGGTGCCGCCGCTCCGTGTCCTGCGCCTCGGCCACATGGTCAACCCGCCGCCAGGCGCGCACGATTCGCTCGACCTGCGCGGCCGTTGCACAGTGTGCAACGTCGAGGAGCCGCTGCTCCTCGTCCGGCGTGGCCACTCGGGTGAGCGCGCGCACCTTCGCGTAAGAAAGCTGTCCCTGTGCCATCGCCGCGCTGATGCGCGGCAGCGCCGCCAGCGCACGCGCGACGCGCACCTTCTCGCGCGCTGCACCCAGGTCGATGCCGGTGCGCCAATGCAGCCAGTGGGCGCAGGAAAGGAATCCGTTGGTCCAGCCGTTCGCTTCGTCGAAGCGCCGGAGCAGCGCCAGCAACTCGTAGGTGGCCACGTGGATGCGCGCCGCGAGCGAGGCGATCGTCTCACCGAGCTGGTCGACGTCGGAGCAGGTGGCGATGGGATGAACGGGAGTGAGCTGGACGGACGCGAGTTCGGTGCGCATCCCGCATCGTAAACCCGTGATTTCCGGCTCGTCAGGATGCGTCAGGCGAGGCGTTCGGAAGCCGGAATGACGCCGCTCACTCCACGCTGAGTGAACGCCTCGCAGCTGACAGCAGTGCGCGTTGGCGGGCCACCCCGCACGTGGTCCCGGACATCCGCCCCGAGGCAGCGTGGGATCGTGTCAACAAGAAAGGCATGCCAGCGCGCGTTTCCGCGGAAACGCGGCGCGGGTCGACCCCCTCCACCACCGCGTGGAGGGGCACGTGTCACCGTTCGCGGCTGCGCGCGCGGACGTCCACGAGCAGATTGCGCGCAAATCGCGCCAGCCCTACGTGCGGTAGTCGTCCGCCTGCCAGTTCCTGACGGCCTGCTTGATGTCCTTCGCCGACAGCTTCTCGGCGATCGCGCGGTCGATCAGGGCGGGCATCTCGGCGTCGGACGCGAAGCGCAGCGCGACGAGCTGCCGATGCTCCAGGCGTCCGAAGTCGGCGCCGCGGCCAAGCCGTTCGAGACGCAGGTGCATCTCGGTGCGGATGATCCGGTCCTGCAGCTTGACGATGTAGGCGCGGCTGATCGAGACGAGCACGAACACCGCCCCGGCGAGGCAGAGGAGCCCGAGCGCCACCAGGCTCCGCTCGCGGTACAGGTTCAGCGCGAGGATGCCCAGCGCAATCAGGGTCAGGAGGGCCGCGACGAGCGTCTGGGTGGGCCGGTGTGCGTGGTTCGCGTAGTTCTGGGTGCTGCTGGACATGCCGCCTTCTGGCCGGGCGGCGCACGCCGCCGCTCAGGTGAGCGACGGCACCGTGCGACGACCCAGCAGTTCGAGCGCCTTCGTGGTGTAGAGGACCCGGTCGCTCCGGCCGATCGCGATGCCGAAGAAGAGTCCGAGGTAGATGAGTCCTCCCGCCGCCGCCAGGAGCGCAACCCCGACGAGCGTGCCGGCCGCGAGATCGCGAGCCAGCGCGAGCATACACCCGACGACGACCGCCGGCCACAGCGGCGGAATGACCGCATGACGCACGGCCGCCATCAGCGGCAGCCCCACCCGCCGGCAGGCCGCGGGGTACAGGACGACGATCGACGCGAACGCGATCGGGATGAGCGTCCCCACCGCCACGCCGATCAGCCCGAAGCGGCGCACGAGCGCGATGCTCAGCGCGACGTTCACGACGCCGGTCAGGATGTTCGTCCAGGCGAGCATCTTGTGCAGCCCGGCCCCCTTCAGGATGATCGTCCCGCTCGCGTTCCCCACCCGCACCGCCACGGCGAACGCCAGCAGCTGAATCACCGGGACGGCGCCCATCAGGGCCGGAGACCGGCGGCCCACCCACGCCTCGACCAGGTTGTGCCCCAGCGCGAGGAGCGTCGCCGCGATCGGCAGCACCATCAGCAGCGAGAAGCGCGTCCCCTCGATCAGCACCCGCTGCAGCCGGTCCTGCTGCTGCAGCGCATCGCTGTCGACCACCACCGGGAACAGGACGCCGTTGAGCTGGTTGGTCAGGAGCTGCGTGCCCGAGATGATCCGTTCGGCCACGGCCCAGACGGCCACCGCCGCCGGCCCCATGAACGCGCCGATCACCATCTGGTCGAGCGAGTAGTTGAGCCGGTTCCCCCAGTCGATCAGCGCCGAGTAGACGCTGAACCCCGTCAGCTCGCGCAGCCGCGCGCGCTGGAAGTACGCCAGCCGGATGCGGAGCGCCGGGAAGATGCGGTGCGCGTTGAGGCGGTATATGAAATAGCTGGCGACCCGCACGACGGTGGTCGCGAACACCATCGTCACGAGCCCGTGCCCGCTGAGCAGTACCCCGACATTGACGGCCGCGACGGCGAGGCTCGTCCCGATGGCGACGACGCTGTTGACGTGGTAGCGCTGGAACCCGCCGACGATGCCGCCGTAGACGCTGAACGGGAAGTTCAGGGCGAGCGGCAGGGCCACGGCGAGCACCACCCACTTGCCGGTCTCGGCCTGATCCGGCGTGAGCTTGAAGATCCAGCCGAGGTTGAACGCCGCAATCGCGGCCCCGAGGTAGGCGAGGCTGCCGAACAGGGCGAAGACGAAGAAGAGCGTGCTCGTGATCTCGTTCAGCGCCTGCACACTGCGCTGCGCGCGGTACTGCGCGATGAACTTGATGAGGGAGCCGCCGTACCCAAGGTCGAGAATCGAGAAATGCGTGGTGATCGACGCCGAGAGCAGCCAGAGCCCGTAGGCGGACTGGCCCAGATGGGCGATGTTGAACGGCAGCATCACCAGCCCGAGGGCGGTGTCGACCAGGATCGCGGCGTAGCGTGACGAGACGTTCCAGGCGACGAGCCTGAGCGCGGAACCATCCTGTGGGAACACGTCCGAATCGGACCGGGGCACTGAACCTCCCTCGTCGAGCCGGCGAAGACCGCGACGAGCGGTACCGGTGAGGACGTCCCGGCCTGTAGCAAGGGCAGTGCCCGGCGGCTCAGCCACGCCGAAGCCCAGCCGCCGCAGGCGGCGGCGAAGGCGGGCGCAGGTGCGGGTGGCACGCCGCTGGCAAGCTGAAGCGCCGGTCCCGGGAATGGTCGGGGCACGGAGAACCGCATGTCCGCAACGAGCGCAGCGAGCACCACCCCAGCCACGACCGAGTCACGCACCCGTGACGCCCACGCCCGCGAGGTCGCGCGGGGCGAACGCTTCGAGTTCGGGAAGAACTGGGCCGCCTTCCTCGAGGTGCTCGACGAAGGGCGCATCCTCGACGCGGAACACTCGATCTGCACGATGCTGCGGGCCCGTACGCTCGAGGGGAAGCGCGTGCTCGACATCGGGTCGGGCAGCGGCCTGTTCAGCCTGGCGGCCCGACGCCTCGGCGCGCAGGTGCACTCGTTCGAC
>CANIAI010000302.1 GCA_947465275.1 Acidobacteriota bacterium
CGTGCCGCGTGCCTCCGGATAGAGACCCTGCAGCCGCAGGAGCCAGTACTCGAAGTACCGCGCCAGCGGTTCCACCGGGACCCCGCCCGCGAGCGCGTCGAGCATCGAGGCTCCCAAGCGGAACAACCGCTCGTCGGCGTCGGCCTCCTGGGCCCACTCGTCGAGCAGTTCCGCGAAGTATCCCACGTAGCCGAGCGCGTCGGCCGCCCCAATCGAGAGCGGCGACCGCAGGATCTCGGCGTAGTTCAGCCCCACCAACTCGCGCCCTTCGCGTTCGAAGTACGCCAGCCGCACCTCGGAGAGCGGTTCCAGCGCCGCGGTGAACCGGGACCGCTGCCGGCGGGCTCCCTTGGCCACCCCGCGCTTCTTCCCCCGATCGCGCGTCAGGAACACGACAATGCGATCGGCCTCGCCGAGCTTGTACGTCCGGAGGACCAGGGCGTCGGCGGTGTGAAGCGGCACTGTGATCGAGCGTCGCTATTTTATCCGCATTCCGACCGGATTCGGCCGGTTTCCGCTATGGGGCCAGGTACCGGATGAACAGAGTCGCCAGGCCAAGGAACGAGGCGAAGCCGAAGACGTCGGTCATGGTGGTGATGAACACCGAGGACGCCAGCGCCGGGTCGATGTCGGCGGCTCGCAGCCCGAGCGGAACCAGCGTGCCGGCCGTGGCGGCGACGAACATGTTGATCATCATCGCGGCGCACAGGAGGAGGCCGAGCACCGGGTCGCCGCGGGTGATCCAGGCGACGACGGCCGCGACCAGGCCGAGCGCCACGCCGTTGCCGATGCCCACCGCCGCTTCCTTCACCAGCGCCTTGCGGGAGTTCGCCCAGGTCAACTCGCCCAGGGCGATCCCGCGGACGATGACGGTCAGCGTCTGCGTGGCGGCGTTGCCCCCCATGCCGGCGACGATGGGCATGAAGACCGCCAGCGCCGTGATGCGCTCGATGGTGTTCTCGAAGAGCCCGACCACACCGGCGGCCAGGAAGGCCGTCGCGAGGTTGACCCCCAGCCAGGGCAGGCGCTTCCGGAGCGACTCGCGCGCCGGGGTGAACACCCGCTCATCACCGGACACGCCGGCCAGCCGGTAGATGTCTTCGGTCGCCTCGTCCTTGATGACGTCGATGATGTCGTCGACGGTGATGACGCCGACCAGCTTGTTCTCCTCATCGACGACGGGAATCGCCAGCAGGTTGTACGACGCCACGTTGCGCGCGACTTCCTCCTGGTCGGTGTCGACGCGGGCGCTGATGAGGTCGGCGGTCATGATCCGCTTCAGCGGCGTCTCGGGCGAGACCAGCAGCAGCCGCCGCAGCGAGGTGACCCCCACGAGGTGCCGGCGATCGTCCACGACGTAGAGGTAGAACACCATCTCGACGTCGCGGTTGCTCTGGAGTTCGGTGATCGCCTCACCCACCGTCAGGTCTTCGTCGAGCGCGAAGACGTGGGGGTTCATGATGCGGCCGGCGGTCTGCTCGTCGTACTCGAGCAGGTTCTCGACGACCCCCGACTCGCGGGGGCGCATCAGGTCGAGGACGGCCGACGACAGGTCTTCCGGCAGGTAGTCGATCAGGGCAGCGGCGTCGTCGGACGGGATCTCCTGGGCGAGCTTCGCGATCTCCTCGGCCGAGCGCGTGGCCAGGAGCGCGGCGCCCGCCTCGGGCCCGAGCTCCGCGATCGCTTCCATCGCCAGCCGGCCGTTACGCTCGGCCAGCAGGCTGAAGGCGGCCTCGCGGTCCTTGTCGGTGAGTTCGCTGAAGATCTGGCCGAGATCGGCCGGGTGCTGCTTCTGGAGGAGGTTCAGCAGGTTCGCAGACGCACCGACCCGCAGCAGTCGTCTGACCGAGTCGAGCACGAGGTCGATTCTGCGCTGCGCCGCCATGGTGAAGGTCCGTCCGCCACTGGTAAACGGCTCAATGTAGCACGCGGGCGGTCCTCACCGATACCCGTGAAATGCCGCCTCAGGAGCCGTCGTCTGGCGGCTGCAGGCCGATTTCGTCGAGCATGCGCTCGTCGTTGCGCCACTCGGAGCGCACCTTCACGTGGAGGTCCAGGTACACACGCTGCTGCAGGTACGACTCGAGTTCGAGCCGCGCGGCGGTGCCGATCTGCTTGATCATCGCGCCGGCGCGCCCGACGACGATCGGCTTCTGCGAGTCACGTTCGACCAGGATCGTGCAGTAGATGTGCGCGAGCGCCCCCGTCTCCTCGTAGCGGTCGATGAGGACGGCGGTCGAGAACGGGAGTTCGTCGTGGGTCATCCGCAGCACCTGCTCGCGCACGATCTCCGTGACCATCAACCGCTCGGGCTGGTCGGTCACGTAATCGGGCGGATACAGCGGAGCCCCCTCGGGCAGGTGCTCGAGGAACAGCCGCTCCAGCACGTCGACGTTCGTGCCCTCGGCGGCCGACACCGGCACGATTTCGGCGAAGGATCGCGCGCGATGATAGCGGTCCATCAGCGGCAGGAGCGCCGGCTTGGCAATCCGGTCGACCTTGTTCAGGACGAGGATGACGGGCGTCTGCACGTCCTTCAGCACCCGGAGCAGGTACTCGTCGCCGGGCCCCGGCGTCACCGACGCGTCGACGACGAGCGTGATCAGGTCGACCTCGCGCATCGCCTGCAGCGCCGCGTCGACCATCCGGACGTTCATCCGGTGGGTCGGCTTGTGGACGCCCGGCGTGTCGACGAACACGACCTGACCGGCCTGGGGCTGCCCCGCCTCGTAGTTGCGCACGCCGAGAATGCGGTGTCGCGTCGTCTGCGGCTTGTCGGAGACGATGGCGAGCTTGTGCCCGACGATCCGGTTGAGCAGGGTCGACTTGCCGGCATTCGGCCGCCCGAGCAATGAGACGAAACCGACCTTCATGGCTCCGGTCGTCATGCCTCCGCCTCCCCGCCGCCCTCGAGGCGCGCGGCATCCTGCCGCCGCACGCGGGCCTTCGTGATGCGCCGGCGCTCCACTTCCAGCACCTCGACCGACAGCGCATCGACATCGAACCGCTCGCCGACGTACGGCATGCGCCCCAGGTGCGACAGCAGGAAGCCGCCCACCGTCTCGAACCCCTCGCGCTCGATCTCGATGCCGAGTCGATCGCGCACCTCGTCGACGCTCACCTTGCCGCTGAACACGAACACCCCGTTCCCTTCGTCGGTCACCGTCTCGCTCTCGACGTCGTACTCGTCACGAATCTCCCCGACGATCTCCTCGAGCAGGTCTTCGACGGTCACGAGCCCGGCGGTGCCGCCGTACTCGTCGACGACGATCGCCATCTGCGCCTGCCGGCGCTGCATCTCCTTGAGCAGTTCCGACACGCGCTTGCTCTCGGGCACGAGGAACGGCGCGCGCATCAGGGTCGCCAGCGGCGGCGCCGCGCCGGGTGGCAGCGCCACCAGGTCCTTCACGAACACGATGCCCACCACGTTGTCGAGGCTGTCGCGGTACACGGGAATGCGCGAGTACTGCTCTTCCCGGAACAGGCCGCGCAGGTCGTCGAGTGACGCATCCACCCGGATGGCGATGATGTCGGGACGCGGGGTCATCACCTCGCGGACGATCGTCTCGGTGAAGTCGACGACCGACTGCAGCAGTTCGCGCCCCTCTTCCTCGGAGATGACACCGTCTTCGTCGGGGCCGGCGGAGGTGGGCGTCGCCGGCGTCCCTTCCGTCCCGTTGCCGCCGTTGGCCCCGTCCCGTTCGCGGCGGCCGGCCAGACGCACGAGCGCGCCGGTGAGCGGCGAGGGGACCCGCACGAGCGGCCGGAACGCGGGCA
>CANIAI010000303.1 GCA_947465275.1 Acidobacteriota bacterium
CGCAGCAACTCCAGGTGGATCATCATCGCGTTGAGCGGGTTCTTCACCTCGTGCGCGATACCGGCCGTGAGCCGCCCGAGCGCGACCAGCTTGCGCGAGTACGCGAGGGTCGACCGCATGCGCGAGAGGTAGGCGATGTTGCGCGCGACCAGCAGCACCCCGACGAGCCCGCCGTCGGTGCCCGGGATGGCGTGCGTCATCAGCATCAGCTCGTCAGGCGTGACGGTCGTCCCGTCCGCGCGTTCCGAGGCCGGCGCATTGACCGGCACCGGTCCGCGCGACTGGCGTGAGGCCAGCGTCTCTTCGACGAGGGTGCGATAGGGATGCCCGGTCGGCAGCAGCGCCTGCAACGCCCGGCCGATCGCGTCGGGCGGCAGCTCCTGCTCCATCGCGGGGTTGCTGTAGAGCAATTCGCCAGACGCGTTGAAGAGCGCCACCGCATCTTCGAGGTGCTCGACCGCCGACTGCAGGTTGGCTTTCTTCCCTTCGAGCAAACTGCGATCGGCCGAGAGCTGCTGGCTCACGGTGTTGAAGAAGCTGCCGAGTTCGCCGAACTCGTCGCCCGGCGGCAGGTCGAGCGTGACGCCGAATTCACCCTTCCCGAGGCGCGTCAGGCCGCTGCGGATGACATGAATGGGTCGCAGCAGCAACTGCGCGAGAATGCCGGCGACGAAGACGGCCACCGCCAGCGCGATGGCGGCGGTGATCATCGCGGGGCGCAGCGAGGCGTTGAGCTCCTGGCGCATCAGCAACGTCGAGACGCCGATGCGGATGCTGCCGAACGCCTGCTCGCCGAGGATCATCGGCTGCCGCACTTCCAGCGTCCGGCCATCGCGCGAGTAGATCACCTGCAGCTGTTCCCAGGCGCGCTGCTCCGGCGCGACCAGCTCCGCGAGGTCCGGGCGCGGCGCCTGCTGACGCCCCTGCTGCGTCGGGTCGCTGCCGGCGATGATCGTCCCGTTGGTGTCGACGATGGTCGCGTCGGTGACGCTCTCGCCGTAGATGCTCGCCTCGAGGATGGCCCTCAGCCCTGGGTCGGTGCGCAGGGCGAGATACGGGTCGCCCCCGGGGGTGACGACCTCGCGGGCACGATGGAAGATGGCGTTGGCCAGCAGCTGGCCACGGCTCTCGCTCTCGTGCAGCACGACGCGGCCGAGACGCGCCACGTTGAGCGCGCTCAGCGCGACGACGGCCAGGCCGACGATGGCCGTGACCCCGGCGATCTGCTTGCCCTTGATGCCGAGGCGCACGGGATCAGCCGTTGGTCAGCGACGCTTCCTCGGGCTTCCGCCCTGGAACGCGTCCGCGCAGCTTGTTCAGCTTGTTGTGCAGCGTCTTCAGGCTGATGCCGAGGATCTCCGCCGCGCGCGTCTTGTTGTCGCGCGTGTGCTCGAGCGTCATCAGGATCAGGCGGCGCTCCGCCTCCTCGACCGTCGTGCCCGGCGTCAGCGACAGCGTCGGCTTCACGACGTCCGGTGAGTCGGTGACGAGCGGCGGCAGGTGCTTCGCCTCGATGAACTCACCGTGGCTCAGGATGACCGCGCGTTCGATCACGTTGCGCAGCTCGCGGACGTTACCCGGCCAGTTGTACTGCTCGAGGATGCGCATCGCGGCCGGCTCGATCGCGGACACCGTGCGGTTGTTCCGCTGGTTGAACTCGGCGATGAACGACTGTGCGAGCAGCCCCAGATCCTCCTTCCGCTGTCGGAGCGGCGGCAGCTCGATCGCGAAGACGTTGAGGCGGTAGTACAGGTCTTCGCGCAGCTTGCCGCTGCGCACCGCGTCACCCGGCACCACGTTGGTGGCGGCGATCACGCGGACGTCGACCGTCTGCTCGTTCCGCCCGCCGAGCCGCCGGAACCGTCGCTCCTGCAGCACGCGCAGCAGCTTTACCTGCGTGGCCGGCGTCATCTCGGCGATCTCGTCGAGGAAGAGCGTGCCGCGGTCCGCCAGCTCGAAGCAGCCCTCCCGGCGATCGACCGCACCGGTGAAGGCGCCCTTCTCGTGCCCGAAGATCTCGCTCTCGAGCAGCGTCTCGGGAATCGCGGCGCAGTTGATCGGCACGAACGCCTGCTGCGCCCGCGGGGAGAGCTGGTGGATCGTCTGCGCGACGAGTTCCTTGCCGGTGCCCGACTCACCCCAGATGAGCACCGATGCCGAGGTGGGCGCCGCCTGCTCGACGACCTGGTAGACCTTCCGCATCTGCGCGCTGCTGCCGATCATCCGGCCGAAGGTGCCATGGTCGCGCAGCTGCCGCCGCAGCACCTTCACCTCACGCAGCGTGTGGTGCCGCTCGACGATCTTGTCGAGCAGGATCTTCAGCCGCTGCGGCTCGATCGGCTTGGTGAGGTAGTCGTAGGCGCCGTGCTTGATCGCCTCGACCGCCGTCTCGACGGTGCCCTGCGCGGTGAGGATGACAATGGTGAGGTCACCGCCGTCGTCCTTGAGCGCCTTGAGCAGGTCGAGACCACCCATGCGGGGCATCACGAGGTCGCTGATGATGATCGAGGGCCGGAAGGTGGTGACGCGCTGGAGCGCCTCCTCTCCGTCTGCGGCCGAATCGGTCGTGAATCCCCAGGTTCGGACGAGTTCCGTCAGCCCGAGCCGGGTGGACGGCTCGTCTTCGACGATGAGAACGCGCTCGCCTGACGTGGATGCTGTCATGTCTGCTCCGCTGCCGGCCTGCGGGGATGTCAGGCCGACCCTGAGGTCGTAGCTGGTAATTGTTACACCCGTAGGCAGAAATTACACTCACCAAGGCGTGCCTGGACCGTAACCCGGCCGTGGCCGCCCTCGCTCGCTCCGCCCGAGGGGTCACCACCGGCAGAATCGGGCAACCAGCGGAAACAAAGGACTTCCGCCGGAGCACCGGGTGCGCCGGACACGCACCGCCCGGAGCCGTCCGACGCATCGTCGGCCCCCGCGAGTGCGCTACAGTGATCAGACGTGTCCAATCCGCTTGCCACCCCGGATGCGCTCGGCAGGTTCCCGCAGGCGCCAGGCTTCCCCGACACGGGACGGCTCCAGGCGCTCGCCGAGGTCTTCCTCTGCAGCAGCATCCCGACCCAGCTCGGGCTTGGGCTCCTGCTTCGCCTGCTCGGCTGGCAGGCCGCTGACGCGCAGGGACGGCTGTCGTTCTCGTTCGTGCTGACGCTCTCGCTGGCCGACACCGCGCTGCTCATCGCGTTGATGGTGACGTTCATGCGCATGCACGGCGAGACGCCGAGGCTCGTCTGGCGCGGCACGCGTCCGCTCGGGCGCGAGATCCTCGTGGGGGTCGCCACCGTCGTCCCGCTGATCATCGGCGTCGGCATCATGCTGAACACCATCCGGCTCTTCGCCCCGTGGCTGCACAACGTGAAGGCGAACCCGCTCGAGGGGATGGCCGGCACGCCCGGGCAGGCGCTGCTGTTCGGGGTCGTGGCGATCGTGGCGGGCGGCGTCCGCGAGGAACTGCAGCGGGCATTCCTGCTGCGGCGGTTCGAGTCGTCGCTCGGCGGCGCCCGCGTGGGGCTGGTCGTGCTGAGCGTCGCCTTCGGGCTGGGGCACTACGTGCAGGGCTGGGATGCGGCGATCACCACCGGCGTGCTCGGCGCGATCTGGGCCGTGATGTACCTCCGGCGGCGCAGCAGCGCGGCCCCGCTCGTGAGCCACGCGCTCTTCAACTCGCTCGAAGTGGTCAGAGCCGGTTTCGGCGCCTGACGGCGCTCACCGCGCGCCGGGCCTCCCGCCG
>CANIAI010000304.1 GCA_947465275.1 Acidobacteriota bacterium
GACGCGGTCGAGATCAAGCCGCTCTCGATCGTGCGGAAGAAGATCGCCGAGCACATGGTGCTCAGCCGGCGGACGTCGGCGCACGTCCACACCGTCTTCCACGTGAACTTCTCGGCGATCGACAGGATTCGCCAGGCGCGGAAGGGTGACTACGAGCGGGCGGGGACGAAGCTCACCTACATGGCGTTCATCGCCAAGGCGGTGGTCGACGCGCTGCGGAAGTACCCGATCGTGAATGCGTCGCTCGACGGCACCAACGTCGTCTACAAGAAGGACGTGAACCTCGGCATCGCCGTGGCGCTCGAGTCGGGCCTCATCGTTCCGGTCATCAAGCAGGCCGGCGAGAAGAACCTGCTCGGCCTCAGCAAGGCGATCCTCGACGTGGCGGAGCGCGCGCGCGCCAAGCAGCTGAAGCCCGAGGAGGTGCACGGCGGCACCTTCACCATCACCAACCCGGGGCAGCTCGGGGCGCAGTTCGGCCTGCCGATCATCAACCAGCCGCAGGTGGCCATCCTCGGGGTGGGCACCGTCGAGAAGCGGCCGATCGTCATCGACGACGCGATCGCGATCCGCACGATGGCGTACCTGACGCTCGGCTTCGACCACCGGCTGATCGACGGCGCGCTGGCCGACCAGTTCATGGCCGAGATCACGCACGACCTCGAGCACTTCGACCCCGCGCAGGTCTGATGCGCCCGCTCGAGGTGCGCCGGCTGGGCGTCGTTCCGTACGCGGAGGCGCTCGCCCTGCAGCGCGCCCTCGTCGAGGAGCGGAAGGCCGACCGCATCCCGGACGTCCTGCTGCTGCTGCAGCATCCTCCCGTGATCACGCTCGGGGTGAAGGGCGACGGCGGCCGCGGCCACGTCATCGCCACGCCGGCGGCGCTCGCCGCGCAGGGCGTTGAACTGCACGAGGCCGGTCGCGGCGGCGACGTGACCTATCACGGTCCCGGCCAGATCGTCGGCTACCCGATCCTCGACCTGAAGCCCGATCGGCAGGACGTGCACCGCTACGTGCGCGATATCGAGGACGTGATGATCCGGGTGTGTGCCGAGTTCGGCGTGTCGGCCGGGCGCATCGCGGGCCTCACCGGCACCTGGGTCGGCGCCGACAAGATCGGCGCGATCGGCGTGAAGATCTCACGCTGGGTCACGAGCCACGGTTTCGCCTTCAACGTGAACACGCAGCTCGAACACTTCCAGCTGATCGTGCCGTGCGGCATCGAGGGGCACGGCGTGACGTCGCTGCAGCGCCTGACCGGGCGGCCGGTCGACCTCGAAGGGGTGGAGGCGCTGTTCGTGCGCCACTTCAGCGACGTCTACGGGCGGACGCCCGTCGAGGCCGGTTCGACGAGCTGAACGAGCGCCTCGCTGACGCCGCGGCCGGCGACCGCGAGCACCTCGACCCGCACGGGTCCCGCCATCACGGTGTCGCCGACGGCCGGCGGACGCCCGAGCAGCGCCAGCACGAGTCCCGAGACGGTGGTGACTCCCGGGTGCTCCACCGGCACGCCGAGCAGCTCGGCCAGCTCCCTCAACCGCACGGTGCCGCGCACGCGCAGCCGCCCGGCGGCCTCGCGCACCGCGAGCGCGCGCCCGCGCCCGTCCTCGATCTCGCCGATGACCTGCTGGAACAGGTCTTCGATCGTGACGAGCCCCGCGGTGCCGCCGTACTGGTCCATCACGACCGCCATCTGCGTCTGGTGCCGGCGCATCGCGGTGAGCAGCCCGTCCAGGTAGATCGCTTCCGGCACGTACGGGATCGGCCGTGCGTCCTCGGCGAGCACCGGTCGTCCGGAGACGAGGTGCCGCAGGACGTCCTTGATGTGCAGGCTGCCGACGATGTGGTCGAGGTCGCCGTCGTACACCGGGTAGCGGGTGTGCGGGCTCGAGCGGACGATCGTGCGCAGCGCCTCGGGGGTCGTGCCCACCGGGATGCCCGTGAGCTGCACGCGAGGCACGACGACATCGGCTGCTGTCAGGTCGCCGAACGCGAACAGCTCGCGCAGCAGGTGTCCTGACTCGCCACGCAGCAGCCCGCCCTCCTGGCTCTCGCGGATGATGAACTGCAGTTCCTCGGTCGTGTGGTACCGCTCGGTTTCCACCTGCTGCCGCCGGACGCCGGCGAGGCGCAGCAGCCCGTTGCCCACGGCATTGAGCGTCACCACCAGCGGGAGCAGGACGCGCTGGATGGCGCTGATGACCGGCGTGACGTAGAGGACCGCCCGCTCGGCACGCTGCAGCGCGAGCGCCTTCGGCACCATTTCGCCGATCACGATGTGGACGAACGTGAGCATCGCCACGGCGATGACGCTCGCGAGCGTGTGGGTGGCGATCCAGCCGTGCGTGTCGAGCGGCTGGAGCCACGCCGCGATCCAGCCGGCGGTGGCGTGCTCGCCGTACATGCCGAGCCCGAGGCTCGCTACAGAGACGCCGACCTGGGTGGTCGCGATGTAGCGGTCCTGCAGCGTCGGGTCGTCGAGGATGCGCGTGACCGACCGGGCGAGCCGGCTGCCCTCCGCGGCCAGGTGCTCGACGCTGGCGCGCGAGACGCCGACGATCGCGAACTCCGCGGCGACGAAGAGGCCGTTGGCGACGACCAGCAGGGCGATGATGCCGAGGACGACGGCGACGTCAGCCACGCTCGTCCCCTTCCTCCGACGCGACGCGCCGGGCCAGCAGCGTGGCGGGGGCACGCTCGGCCATCCGCTCGATCTCGAACTCGTGCCGGCCGACGACCGCGCGTTCGCCCGGGCTCGGGATGTGCCCGAGCGCCTCGGTGACCAGCCCGCCGATCGTGCTGGCGGCGGTCTCCCACTCGTCGTCGAGCAGGGCGGCCGCGTCATCCACCGGCATCGCGCCGGGCAGCCTGACGCGCCCGTCCGCGAGCGTCTCTGCCTCGGGGCTCGCGGGCTTGAACTCGTCGCCCACGTCGCCGAGCAGTTCCGAGAGGACGTCCTCGAGCGTGATGAGCCCCGACGTGCCGCCGAACTCGTCGACCACGAGCGACTGGTGCGTGCGGCGCTCGCGCAGGTGGCGCAGCACGCGATCGGCGGTGACGCTCTCGTGGACGCTCGGGATCGGGCGCATCAGCGCCGAGAGCGAGCTGCTGCCGCGCTCCCCGACCACCCAGCGCACCACGTCCTTGGTGTGGATCAGCCCGACGATGTTGTCGATGGTGTCGCGATAGACCGGCAGTCGCGAGTAGGGGCTCTCGGCGACGATGCCGATCACCTCCTCGACCGGGGTGTGGAAGTCGATCGCCGAGATTCGCCGTCTCGGCACCATCAGCTGGCGGGCCGGACGCAGGCTCAGCCGCAGCGCGCGACTCAGTCGCGCGTGCTCGTCCGGTTCCAGCAGCCCGCCATCGCGGCTCTCGGCGATGAGCAGCTCGATCTCCTCGGGCGAGTGGATGTGCCGGTGCGCCTGCTGCGGCGCGCCGAGCATCCGCAGCAGCCAGAGCCCCGCGCCGTTCAGCACCGAGATGAACGGCCGGTAGATCCAGAGCGACGGCACCATCGGCACGAGCGTGTAGAGCGCCGCCTGCGTCGGGTACTGGAGCGCGAGCGTCTTCGGGATCAGCTCACCGATGACCACCTGCGCGGCCGTGAGCAGCAGCAGCACGATGACCGCGGCCGCGGATTCGGCGGCGACCGGCTGCAGCCCGCCGAGGCCGGCCAGGAGCGGCGTGAGCGCGACGGCGATGGTCGCCTGGGCGTAGGCGCCCAGGACC
>CANIAI010000305.1 GCA_947465275.1 Acidobacteriota bacterium
GCCTACGACCTCGTCGAGGTCTTCGACGAACTCGGCGCCCGCCAGGTGACAGTGCGTGTCGATCATCGGGCCGTGTTCCTCGCCCGGGCTACCGAACCCGCCAGCCCGACTCGGTCGCCTCGCTGAAACCGAGCAGCACCGGCTTGCCGCCGTCCCCGCTCGCGGCGACCACCATCCCGTTCGACTCGATGCCCATCAGCTTGGCCGGCTTGAGGTTCGCCACGATCACGATCGTGCGGCCGACGAGCGCCTCCGGGGCGTACGCCTCGGCGATGCCGGCGAGGATCGTGCGGTCGTCGGCGCCGACCCGTACCGTGAGCTTGAGGAGCTTGCGCGACTTCGGCACGGCCTCAGCCTGGAGCACGGTGGCGACGCGCAGGTCGACCTTCATGAAATCGTCGATCGAGATGCGCGAATTGTCGGCCGCGGCGGCGGCTGGCGGCGCGGGCGCCGTTGCGGGGGTGGCCGGCGTCGTGGTGGCGGGGTCGGTCGTGCCACCCGCGGGCGTGTCAGTGCTCATGCCTCGAAGCTCCTCAAGGGTCTTCTCGATACGTGGAAACAGCGGTTCGATGGTGCCGAGTCGAGTGCCGGGCACCAGCGTGCCGCCGGCCAGGCCGGTCCACGGTTCCTGCCGCACGCCCAGCATCCCGCGGATGCGCGTGGCGGCGTCCGGCATCACCGGGTCGACCAGCGCCGCAATCACGCGCAGCGCGTCGGCGGCCTCGTAGAGCGTCGTCTCCAGATGCGCGCGCCGGTCCGGCTGCTTGGCCAGTGTCCAGGGCTCGCGTTCGACGATGTACTTGTTCACCGCACGAATCAGTTCCCAGGTGTCCTGCAGGGCGATGGTGATCTGGAAGCCTTCGAAGTTCGCGAGCACCCGCTCGATGGTCGTCGAGACCGCCGCCCGCAGGTTGGTGTCGAGCGCTTCCTGCACGTGCGGCGCCGGCACGATGCCGCCGCAGTAGCGCTGCACCATCGTGGTCGCGCGGCTCACCAGGTTGCCGAGGTCGTTCGCGAGATCGGCGTTGAAGCGCGTGAGCACGCCGTCGTCCGAGAAGTTCGCGTCCTGCCCCAGCGGCATCTCGCGCATGACGAAGTAGCGCAGCGCGTCGACGCCGAACGTCTCGGCGTACTCCTGGTAGCGCGCGACGTTGCCGAACGACTTCGACATCTTCGCCCCGCCCATCAGCCAGAACCCGTGCGCGATGATGCGCGACGGTGGCAGCATGCCGGCCGACATCAGGAAGGCCGGCCAGTAGATGGCGTGCTGCCGGATGATCTCCTTCCCCACCAGGTGCGTGACGGTCGGCCAGTACCGCGAGAGGCGGTCCTGCGTCGCCGGGTCGTCGGCCGGGAAGCCGAGGGCGGTCAGGTAATTCGTGAGCGCGTCGAACCAGACGTACATCACGTGCGCCGGGTCGTCGGGCACCGGGATGCCCCACTGGAACGAGGTGCGGCTGATGCTGAGGTCCTGGAGGCCGGACTCGACGAACGTGCGGATCTCGTTGAGCCGGAACGCGGGCTGGAGGAAGTCTGGATGGGCGGCGTAGAAGTCGAGCAGCGGCTGCTGGTACTTCGACAGCCGGAAGTAATAGCTCTCTTCCTTGAGGCGCTCCACCTTGCTTCCGCAGGTCGGACAGGCACCGTCGACGAGCTGGGTCTCGGGGACGAAGATCTCGTCCACCGTGCAGTACCAGCCCTCGTAGTCGCCCTTGTAGATGTCGCCCGCGGCCGCGACCTTCCGCCAGATCGCCTGCGCCGCATCGCGGTGGCGCGGCTCGGTCGTCCGGATGAAGTCGTCGTTGGTGACGTGCAGGTCGGCGCACATCTGCCGGAACGAGGCCGACACCTCGTCGGCGAAGGCGGGCGTCGAGACGCCGGCCTTCTGTGCCGCCCGCTCGACCTTCTGCCCGTGCTCGTCCGTGCCGGTCAGGAAGAAGACGTCGTCCCCCCGCAGCCGCCGCGACCGGGCGATCGCGTCGGCAACCATCGTGGTGTACGCATGCCCGATGTGCGGACGGGCGTTGATGTAGTAGATCGGCGTGGTGATGTAGAAGGCGCTCATCGGGATTCCACGGGACGGTCCAGGAACGCCTTCAGCGCGGCGGCCTGGACCTCCTTCACGGGCCGGCCGGAATGGGCAGCCACGCGGACACAGTCATCGAACTCTGGCGCGACGTTCAGGACGGCGCCCCCGCGCCGGGCCACCTTGACCCCCACCGGGCCGAAGACGGTCTCGACCTGTACGATCTCGCGGTCGAGGCACTCGCGGGCCATCTCGTGGTAGCGCAGGCCGATCGTCGTCGTCTCCCGGAAGATGCGCGCCGAGAGGCGGGCACGATCGCGCGGGTGGGCGATGACGGTCAGCAGCGTCCCGGGGCGATTCTTCTTCATCTGCACCGGGGTGTAGTAGACGTCGAGCGCGCCGTCGGCGAGCAGGCCGTCCATGACCACGCCGAACAGCTGCGGATTCATGTCGTCGACCTCCGCCTCGAGCACGACGACCGAGGGGAGGCTGGTCGCCGCGGTCGCGCTCGTGGCGTCGGGTTCCGCGTCGCCGATGAGCACGCGCAGCACGTTGGGCCGGTTCGGCACGTCGCGGGTGCCCGCCCCGTAGCCGACCTGCCGTACCCGCATCGCCGGCACCGGGCCGTAGCTGTCCGCGTACGCCGTCACCAGCAGGGCGCCTGTCGGCGTCACGAGTTCGCGTTGCTGCGGACCGGCGTAGATGGGCGCGTCGGCCAGCAGGCGCATGGTCGCGGGGGCGGGGACCGGATACGCGCCGTGCGCCGAGTGCACCGTCCCGCTGCCGACGTTCAGCGGCGAGGACACGACGTGATCGATGCCCAGCCACTCGAGGCCGAACACCGTGCCGGCGATGTCGATGATCGAGTCGAGCGCTCCGACTTCGTGCAGGTGGACGGCGTCGATCGAGGTGCCATGGATGGCGGCTTCCGCCTCGGCGAGCCGGGTGAACAGCGCGTGCGTCCGTGCCCTGGCCGTCGCGCTGAGCGCCGACGCGTCAATCAGGGCGGCGATCTCGGCCAGCGTGCGATGCCCGTGTGCGGCGCCCCCGCCGTCGCCTCCGCCGCCGCCCGGCGCCGTGTGCGGATGCGCGTGGGGATGGTCGTGCGCGTGCGGGTCGGCCTGCCCATGCTGGTGGGACGTGTCAGCCGGCAGCGGGTCTTCGCCGCGCACGCAGAACTTCGTGGCCGTCAGCCCGGCCCGCACCACCCGCTCCGTCCAGACAGCGTCGTCGTCGATCGCCAGGCTGCCGAGCGCCCGGCGCACCTCGGCCAGCGGCAACCCTGCGTCGATCAGGGCGCCGAGGATCATGTCCCCCGCCGCACCCGAGAAGCAGTCGAAGTAGAGAGTGGCCAAACCGGACCATCTTAACTGATGGGCGGGAGGCCGCTGGCATCATGGGCGCCCCGGAATCCGGCCGGCCTCACGGAGCGAGTAGTACCGGTGATCCGCCAGGATCAGGTGATCGACCACCTCGATCCCGACGAGTTCTCCCGCACCGACGAGCCGCGCGGTCAATGCCAGGTCGTCCGCGCTGGGTGTCGGGTCGCCGGACGGATGGTTATGGAAGATGGCGATCGCCGCCGCAGCGGACGCGATGGCCTCGCGGAAGACCTCGCGCGGGTGCACGATCGTGGAATCGAGGCAGCCGATCGAGACGACCTTCACCCGCCGCAGCCGATGCTTCGTGTCGAGCATCGC
>CANIAI010000306.1 GCA_947465275.1 Acidobacteriota bacterium
ACACTCGAGGTGCTCAACACGCTGCTCGGCGGCTCGTTCGCGTCGCGCCTGAACCAGAACCTGCGCGAGGAGCACCAGTACACCTATGGGGCGGCGTCGCGGTTCGACATGCGGCTCTCGCCCGGGTCGTTCGTGGCGGCGGCCGGCGTGCAGACCGACAAGACCAGCGAGGCGCTGCAGGAGTTCGTCAAGGAGCTCACCGCCATCTCGGGGCCGGCGACCGCCGAGGAACTGTCACGCGCGCGCAACTACCTCGCCCTCGGCTTCCCGGCCGACTTCGAGACGAGCGGCGACCTCTCGCGCCGCATCGAGGAGCTGCTGATCTACGGGTTGCCCGACAGCTACGTCGAGCAGTACGTCGGCAACATCCAGCGCGTGACGCCGGCGGCGGTCCGCGCGGCCGCCACGAAGTACATCCGGCCGTCGACCTTCGCGGTGGTCGTGGTCGGCGATCGCCGGCAGATCGAGGCGGGCATCCGCGCGCTGAAGATCGCGCCGGTGACCGTCCTCACAGTGTCGGAGGCGCTCGGGTCATGACCACCAGCCTGTCGCTGGACCTCTCGCTCGACGACCTGCTCAACTGGTCTGACCACGAGCGCGCGCAGTGGCGCGGCTGGTTCGATGCCGACCCGGCACGGCTCGCGCTCCCCTTCCAGCCCGGTGAGCGTTTCCCGACGGTCGGCAGCATGCTGGCGCATGTGTTCCTGGTGGAGCGGCGGCACCTGAGCCGCCTGCAGGGCCTTCCCGTCCCCGACGCGATTGGGGTCGACGAGCGCGACGCGGCGGCGCTGCTCGCCTATGGCGATGACGCGCGGCGCGCGTTCCGTGCCTGGGCCGCAGCCGTGACGCCCGAGGCCGCGGCCACCACGATGCAGGTGGCCCTGACCGGCGGCACGCTGCAGTTCACGCAGCGCAAGCTGGCGCTGCACATGGTGCTGCACGAGGTGCGGCACATGGCGCAGCTGGCGCTCGTCGCCCGGAACGCCGGCGCGGAGCCGCCTGGCCGCCACGATTTCCTCTTCTTTCCGGGGTTCGCGT
Organism: Acidobacteriota bacterium; assembly: GCA_947465275.1. Taxonomy (GTDB): domain Bacteria; phylum Acidobacteriota; class Vicinamibacteria; order Vicinamibacterales; family UBA2999; genus JBEBGV01. The sequence continues at coordinate 1,039 of CANIAI010000306.1, forward strand.
AGCCCGGCGGACCGGCCGGACCTGGCGGCGCGCTCGAGCGGCCGACGGGCTAGACGGCCTCGAAGACGCCGGTCTCGCGGTTCTTCCGCACCTGGTCCCAGCGGAAGTGCTGGCCGTTCATCGCGACGTAGACTCCCGGCGGCAGCAGCTGCACGCACGAGAGCGCGCTGCCCAGGTTGAAGAGCCCGTCCGAACTGCCGAAGGCGTACGGAATCATCGCGCCGGTCAGGACGACCGTCTTTCCCGCCGTGCCCGCTCCCGCGGCGCTGTCGCCCAGGACACGCGCGATCGTCGCGGCGGTCTCGACCATCGTGTCGGTGCCGTGCGTGACGACGACGCGTGACTCGTCGCACTGCGCGCAGTTCCGCGCGATCAGCTCGCGGTCTGCTTCGGTCATGTCGAGGCTGTCGACCATCATCAGCGTGCGTACGCTGACCGGCACGCGCGAGCGGCCCAGCCGCAGCATCTCCGTCAGGTGCGTGTCGCCGAAGGCGAGCCGTCCGCGAATCTCGTCGTACGTCTTGTCGAACGTCCCGCCCGTCACGAACAGCCGGATCATCGGCCCCTCCGGTACCGCAGCAGGTCGCCCAGCAGCCAGGCCAGCACCACCACCAGGGCGACGATGATGAGCGCGCGTCCGATCATCGGGCCGGTGACGAGCGGCGATCCGCGGCGGCGTCGCCCCGCACCCCACGCTCGATCAGGCTGATGATCATGCCGACGACGACCACGGCGACCGCGCCGATCAGGTTGTGCCAGAGGAACGCCACCTTCGTGTAGGTGGCGAACCAGGCGACCGAGCCCATCCCGGCGAGCAGGCCGAGGAACGCGCCGTTCGACGTCGCCCGCTTCGCGCCGATGGCGAGGATGAAGACGCCGAGGATCGACCCGTAGAAGAACGAGCCGAAGCGGTTCACCACCTCGATGAGGGAGCCGAGTTCCGCGGCCCAGACCGCCACGACGCTCGCGAACACGCCCCAGAAGGCGGTCGCGACCCGTGACACCGACAGGTAATGCGCGTCGGTCGCCTCGGGTTTTGCGAAGCGGCGGTAGAAGTCGATGATCGACGCGGTCGACAGCGCCGAGAGCTCGCCGGCGATCGTCGACATCGCCGCCGCGAAGATCGCCGCGATCAGCAGGCCGACGAGTCCGGCCGGCATGTGCGTCGTGATGAAGGTCGGGAAGACGTAGTTGACGTCATTGAACCCCGTGTCACCCGTGGCGGACCGCACGAACGCGAGCGCCTCGGCTCGGACGGCCTTCACCTCGGCCTCACGCTCGAGCAGTTGCGTCCGCGACCCGTCTTCCAGTGACTGGTCGCTCGCGTGCCTGGCCGACGTGTAGGCCCTCGCGGCCGCCTCGCGGCTCGCCGTCGCCCCGTCGAAGCGCGTCTGCAGCGCCGTGTATTCTGCCGCGCGCGGACCGCGGCGCAGCTCGGCGTCGTGCCGGCCGTCGAAGAGCATGGGCGAAGGGCTGAAGAGGTAGAAGGCGAACATCAGCACGCCGACGAGCAGCACGAGCGCCTGCAGCGGAATCTTCCAGTAGGCGCTCATCAGCAGCGAGCCGCGTGCCTCGTTGACCGAGGGCGTCGTGAGGTAGCGCTGCACCTGGCTCTGGTCGGTCCCGAAGTACGAGAGGAACAGGAAGAGCGCCGCGATGGTGCCCGACCAGAACGTGTACTGGTTGGTGATGTCGAACCGGAAGTCGAAGGTCTGCAGCCGGCCCGTCGCGCCGGCGATGTGCAGGGCATCACCGACGCCGATCCCCGAAGGCAGGCCCAGGACGAGCACCACCACGGCCGCGAGCAGGCCGCCGACGATCAGCACCATCTGCTTCACGTCGGTCCAGGCCACCGCCTGCACCCCGCCGAACATCGTGTAGATGATCGTCGGGATCGCCGTGATCATCACCGTCTGGTTGACGCTCAGGCCGATCACCACCGACATGACGACCGCGGGCGCCGAGATGACGACGCCCAGCGACATGCTCCGCGACAACAGGAAGAGCAGGCTGGTGAACGCGCGGGTCTTCGCGTCGAAGCGCCGTTCCAGGTACTCGTAGGCGGTGAAGACGCCGCTCTTGTGGAAGAACGGCACCAGGGTCAGCGAGAGGATCACCATCGCCAGCGGGAGCGCGTAATAGAACTGCAGGAAGCGCATGCCGTCGACGAACCCCTGGCCGGTGGTGCCGACCATGGTGATCGCGCTCAGCTGCGTCGCCATCACCGAGAGCCCGACCACCCACCAGGGCAGGCTGCGCCCGCCGAGGAAGTAGCCTTCGAGCCGGTCGGCGTTCTTGGTGCGCCTGAGGCCGTCCCAGAGCATCCACACCAGGTAGACGCCGACGATGATCCAGTCGAGTGTGTGCATCAGCTGAAGTACCGCTGGAAGGCGAAGAGCGCGGCGAGCACGCCCACCCAGAGCACCAGCACGCGCACGTAGCTGGCCCGCATGTCACTCATAGCATCAGGCTCCGTTTCCGGCGCAGGGCGTCGGCCCTCACCAGCCGTTCGCGGGCCGCGGCCAGCCAGGCCGCGTCCGTCTCGAGCGCCGCCTCACTCGCCTGGATGGCCCGCGCGGTCTCGTCCGGCGCGGGTCCGCCCCACGTCCGCCGCACGTCGACGAAGTGCCGCGGGTCGAGGATGGTCGCAAGTTCCGCCTCCGAATACCGCAGCGGCGCACCCAG
>CANIAI010000307.1 GCA_947465275.1 Acidobacteriota bacterium
ACCGGCGTGACGCCAGCGCACCGCCCCGCCGAGGCGGTCGTGCCCGTCGGCGAAGAGGAGCGCGGTGACCTCGACCCACTCGCCGACCGTGCGCTTGATGGGGAAGCGGCCGCCGTCGATCGCGGGTTCGACACGGTCGACGATCACGCGCTGCCGCCCGAGCGCGTGCGGCCTCGACGTCGAACGGTCCACGGTGGAGCGTGCAACGCCGCTCATCCGGGCTCTCCCGCGGGCGCCTCGGGCGACGCATCGGAGGTTCGCTCGCGTGCGGGCCGGGCGCCGCGCCGGCGCCGTTCCTCCTCGAACCGCAGCACGGCGAGGCTGCGCCCCTTCAGCGCGTAGCGGGCGTGGCCCTCGAACCGGCACTGCGGGGCGTTGGCGTCGGTCGTGTCGAACTCGCGCACCCAGGCCTGCCCGGCGTCGAGCCACGGCAGCACGAACGGCAGCTCCTCGTGGTGGGCGTTGAGCAGGATGAGCAGCGTGTCGCCGGAGACCGGATGTCCCCGTTCGTCCACCTCGTCAATCGCGTCGCCCACCATCAACACGCCGAGCGCGCGGACGAACGCGGCGCTCCACGCCTCGTCGGTCATCTCGCGGCCGGTCGGGTCGAGCCAGTAGATGTCCTTCACCCCCTCGCCGCGGATGGAGCGCCCCTGGAAGTACTTGCGGCGGGTGAGCACCGGCTCGCGCAGGCGAAACGCGACGAGACGCCGCGTGAAGTCGAGGAACGCCTGTTCGGTCTCACTGAGATCCCAGGGCGTCCAGCTCAGCTCGGTGTCGAGCGCGTAGGCGTTGTTGTTCCCCTGCTGGGTGCGGCTGAGCTCGTCGCCGCCGCTCAGCATCGGCACGCCGACCGAGAGCAGCAGCGAGGCCATCAGGTTGCGCTTCTGCTGCTCGCGCAGCGCGAGCACGGCCGGGTCATCGGTCGGACCCTCGACGCCGCAGTTCCAGCTCAGGTTGTGGCTCTCGCCGTCGCGATTGTCCTCGCCGTTCGCCTCGTTGTGCTTCTCGTTGTAGCTGACGAGGTCGTGCAGGGTGAAACCGTCGTGGGCGGTGATGAAGTTGATGCTGGCGTACGGGCGCCGTCCGCTCGTCTCGTAGAGGTCGTTGCTGCCGGCCAGCCGGGTGGCGACCTCGGCGACGCCGCGGTCGTCGCCCTTCCAGAAGGCGCGCATCGCGTCGCGGTACTTGCCGTTCCATTCGGTCCAGAGGACGGGGAAGTTCCCGACCTGATAGCCGCCGGCGCCGAGGTCCCACGGCTCGGCGATGAGCTTCACCTGCGACAGCACCGGGTCCTGGTGGACGATGTCGAAGAAGGCGCCGAGGCGGTCGACCTCGTAGAGTTCGCGGGCGAGGGCGCTCGCGAGGTCGAAGCGGAAGCCGTCGACGTGCATCTCGAGCACCCAGTAGCGCAGGCTGTCCATGATCAGCTGCAGTACCTGCGGGCTCTGCATGTTCAGCGTGTTGCCACAGCCTGTGAAGTCGAGGTAATACCGGCGGTCGTCAGGGACGAGCCGGTAGTACGACTCGTTGTCGATGCCGCGCAGCGAGAGCGTCGGCCCCAGGTGATTCCCCTCGGCGGGGTGGTTGTAGACGACGTCGAGGATCACCTCGAGCCCGGCGCTGTGCAGCGCCTTGACCATCCGCTTGAACTCGAGCACCGAGTCGGTCGGCAGCCCCGTCGATGCGTAGCGGATGTCGGGTGCGAAGAACGACAGCGTGTTGTAGCCCCAGTAGTTCGCCAGCCCGCGATCGACGAGGTGCCGGTCGTACGAGTGGTGGTGCACCGGCATCAGCTCCACCGCCGTGACGCCGAGCTTGATCAGGTGGTCGAGCGCCGGCTCGGTGGTGAGCGCCTCGTACGTGCCGCGCAGGCCCGGTGGCACCCGCGGATGGAGCATCGAGAAGCCCTTCACGTGCATCTCGTAGATCACCGTCTTGTGCCACGGCGTGCGCGGATGCCGGTCGTCTCCCCAGGTGAACGCCGGGTCGATCACCGCCCCGAGCGGGGCGAAGCGCGCGTCGTCACGCGTGTCGAACGAGAGGTCACCGTCCGCGTGCCCGATCTGGTAGCCGAACACCGAGTCATCCCAGCGGACGGATCGCCCGATCGCCTTCGCGTAGGGGTCGATGAGGAGCTTGCTGGGGTTGAAACGATGTCCCGCCGCCGGGTCGTAGGGGCCGGCCACGCGGTAGCCGTACAGCTGGCCCGGCCGGGCGTCCGGCAGGTAGCCATGCCACACCATGTCGGTCTGCTCCGGCAGCGGGATGCAGGCCGAGGGGGTGACGGCATCGGGCGAATCGAAGAGACAGAGCTCCACCCGGGTGGCGTGCGCGGAGAAGATCGCGAAGTTCACGCCGAGCCCGGTCCAGGTGGCCCCGAGGGGATAGGGTTGGCCAGGCCAGACGCGCATCGTGGCGCCGCAGGGTTCAAAGCGCGGGCCACCGGCCCGCATCCGGGCCACGCCGCGGGGCACGCCACTTGCGGCTGCCCGAGCCATGGACACGAAGCCCGCACCCGAGACACCCGACCCCGCGACGCCCGGGCCCTCGACACCCGCTGAGCCGGGCACCACGGGCGGCGCGACGCCACCCGGCGGGGGGCGGCAGGATCATGCCGCGATGCGTGCCGCGGCCATGTGGCCGATCGCCGGTCCTGCGGCGACCGGAGCCGACGCGCCGGGGACGGTGTCAGAGAGGCCCGAGCGCATTCCGGGTGAGCACGACAGCACCACGTTGACGCGGCGGGAGCCCGGCGCGATGAGCGGACAGTTCAACGGCGCCGACTCGGTCTCGGCGGAGGACGGATCGGGCGCCGACGATGTCACGCGCGAGGAGTGGGCGAGAGACGGGGGCGGCGCGCCGGCCGAACGACGGGCCGGACGGCGGGCCGGTCAGCGCCGGGCGCGGGAGCACGGCCCGACAGGATTCGAACCACGGTAGGAGGGCTCGATGGCAGATGCACGCAAGCGGACGATCAGCGGCCCTGGAGCGGCCGACTTCCTCACCTCACCCGGCGGGCTCGACACCCCCGAATCGGGCGGGAAGGGGACGTCGCAACTGCGCGACGAGGCGATGACGGACGACGCGCGGCGCTTCGTGCCCCGGACGGCACCGGAGCAGGACGACCCGGGGACTGACGACCGTCCAGGCAGCCAGACCGGCACGGTGGGCGGTGGCGGCGCCGAGGCGCACAACCCGTCGCCCAACCGCGCGACGGGGCAGGATGATCCGTCGGTGAAGCCCGGCAGCTGAAAGCCCATCGGGTATCATCGCGGCGTGCGCCTCTTCCGCATGCCTCGCCGCGCCTGGCTCCTGGCGCTCGTCGTCGCGCAGCTCTCGTGCGCCAGGGCCGGCAGTGTCTCGCCGGGGCTGGTCAACGTCCAGCTGCTGGCCTTCAACGACTTTCATGGCACGCTCGAGCCTGCGGCCGGGGCCAACGGGCGCATCCAGGCGACCGACACCGGCGGCGTCGAGTACCTCGCCTCGCACATCACCGCGCTGCGTGCGGGGCACCCGAACAGCCTGATCGTGTCTGCCGGCGACAACATCGGCGCCACGCCGCTCCTGTCGGCGTTGTTCCACGACGAGCCGACCATCGAGGCGCTCGGCCAGGCGGGGCTGCAGATCTCGACGGTGGGCAACCACGAGTTCGACGAGGGCTGGTGGGAGCTCTACCGGATGCAGCACGGCGGGTGTCACCCGGTCGACGGCTGCCAGGA
>CANIAI010000308.1 GCA_947465275.1 Acidobacteriota bacterium
CATCGGCCAGTGACTCCGCGCGCTCGGCCGGCATGCGCGGCCACGTGGCGGGCCCGCGCGCGCACATCCGCTCTTGACATGCATAGAGATGCTATGTATAACGCATCAAGGTATGGAACTCGGGAAGGACCTCGTCGCCGCCTCGGCCACTCCGCTCGTACTGGCCATCCTCGCGGAGGGTCATAGCTACGGCTACGCCATCCTCAAGCGGGTCGCGGACCTCTCCGCCGGCGAGCTGCAGTGGACCGACGGGATGCTCTATCCCGTCCTGCACCGCCTCGAGCGGCAGGGCCTGGTGGCGGCGGAGTGGGGCACGGCCGACACCGGCCGTCGGCGGAAGTACTACCGGATCACCCCTGAGGGACGCGCGCAACTCGCCGACCAGCGCCGCCAATGGCAGCTCGTCGACGACACCCTGCGCGGCATCTGGATGAAGGCGGAGCCCGCATGAGCCTCGAAGCGCAGATCGCGGAGTGGCGGCAGTTCCTGCATCGGCGACGCGCCATCGACGACCGCGACGGGGTCGAGCTCGAAGACCACCTGCGCGGCGAGGTCGCCGCCCTGACCGACGCGGGGCTCTCGTCCGACGAAGCGTTCCTGGTGGCCGTCAAGCGGATGGGCAGCCTCGACGACCTCTCGCGCGAGTTCGCGCGCGAGCACTCGGAGCGGCTCTGGAAGCAACTCGTGGTGGGGGAGCGCGAGGACAGCCCCGCGGCGCGACTCGCCGCACGGACCGACGGGTTCGTCGCGGTGGGACTCGCGATCAGCGCGGCCCTGCTGCTGCAACTGCTGCCGCTCTCCGGCTACCGCATGGACGACCCGGGGCCGTTCATCTGGCGCAACGGCATCCTGCTGGTGCTCGCGCACGTCGTCGCCTACTTCGCGTGGAAGCGCAGCGGCCCGCTCACGGGCGCGCGCCTGACGCGGCTGCTGCTGCCGCTGGTGGGCGCGGCGATCGTCGTGAACCTGGCTCCGGGAGATCGGCAGACCCAGACGGCGGTCCTGTCGACGCTGCACCTGCCGATCGCCCTCTGGCTGCTGGTCGGCGTGGCGTACGCCGGCGGACGCTGGATGGACAGCGCGGCGCGGATGCACTTCGTCCGCTACTCGGGTGAGCTGGCCATCTACGTGGTGCTGATCGCGCTCGGCGGCATCGTGTTCATCGCGTTCACGCTGATGCTGTTCCGCGCGATCGGCATGAACGCGGAACTGCTCGTGGGGCGCGTCATCGTGCCGTCCGGCCTCGCGGGTGTGCTGCTCGTCGCCTCGTACCTGGTCGAGGCGAAGCAGTCGGTCGTCGAGAACATGGCGCCGGTGCTGACGCGCATCTTCACGCCGTTCTTCACCGTGCTGCTGCTCGGCTTCCTCGCGACGATGGCCTGGACGCACCGGCCGATCGACATCCAGCGCGACGTGCTGATCGCGTTCGACCTGCTGCTGGTGCTGGTGGTGGGGCTCGTCCTCTATGCGGCCTCCGCGCGCGATCCGCAGGCGCCGCCAGGGCTGTTCGACCAGCTGCAGCTGGTGCTCGTCGTGGCCGCGCTGCTCGCCGACCTGCTCGCGCTCGCCGCGATCGGGGCGCGTATCACCGAATACGGCCTCACGCCGAACCGGGTCGCCGCGCTGGGCGAGAATCTGGTGCTGCTGGTGAACCTGGGGTGGACGGCGGTGACCTACGCGCGGTTCGTGCGGGGACGAGGGCCGTTCGCCGCGCTGGAGCGCTGGCAGACGTCGTTCCTGCCGGTGCATGCCGCCTGGGCGGCAGTCGTAGTGGTGGTGCTGCCGCTGGTGTTCGGGTACCGCTGAGCGGCGCGGGCTACTTCAGCGTCAGCGCGAAGCGCGCCTCGCACGTGGTGACGACGTCCTGCTGCGCGGTCGCCATCTTCCCGTCCTTCCGGATGTCGTACATCAGCGGCCTCGCCCGATCGGGCAGCCCCTGGATGCGCGCCTTGCCGGCCGAGTCGGTGCCCACCTCCAGGTCCATCCGCTTCACGCCGAACGCGCCGTAGCGTACCCGCACGTGCACGAGCGCCGCGTAGACGGGCGCGCCGTCCCCATCGCTGACGACGAAGTCAGCGGAGCAGGGACCGAGCCGCGCGTCGAGCACCGCCTGCTCAGCTGACTGGGCGGCGAGCAGCGACGTCGTCAGGCACGCGACGCTGGCGAAGGCGAACAGCACCCGGGGCGCACGCGGCACGTCAGGCTCCTGATGGGCTCTTGTGACCGATGAAGATGGTGTGGCGTGGTCCGCCCTTGCGCAGGCGGGCGCGCACGCGCTCGACCTCCACGCGAAATCCGTGGAAGCGGAGGCGCTGCTCGAACTTGCGGTCGTCCCACGCGGACCAGACGGCCAGCGTGCCGCCCGGACGGAGCGCGGCAAAGGCCGCCGTGACCCCGCCGTTGTCGTACAGCCCGGCGTTGTCCATCGCCGTGAACGCCGCCGGACCGTTGTCGGTATCCAGCAGCACGACGTCGAACCCGCCGGGACGGGACCGCAGCGTGAAACCCACGTCCGCGATCTGCACGCGGACGCGGGGGTCCCGCAACGGGTGCCCCGCCAGGGCGCCGAGGGACGCGCGATTCCACTCGACCACCGCCGGCAGCAGTTCCGCGACCGTCACGACGGCATCGGCGGGGAGCACATCGAGGGCTGCCCTCAACGTGAACCCCATGCCGAGCCCGCCGATGAGCACGCGAGGTTGCTCCTGTGTACGCGCGCGGCGACAGCCGATCGTGGCGAGCGCCTCCTCCGACCCGTGGAGGAGGCTCGACATCAACGGCTTGCCGTTCGCGACGATCAGGAACTCGGCGTCGCGCCGCCTCAGCTGGATGTCGGTCCCGTCGGGCGCCGACGACTCGCCGAGCACCTCCCAGGCCTTCACCCTCGCGTCCTGCCCGCCGGACTACGTGGAGGTGCGGCGGACGTTCTCGGCGCGCGGCCCCTTGGGACCCTCACCGAGGTCGAACTCGACGCTGTCTCCCTCGCGGAGGTTGTCGATGCCCTCACCGTAGATGGCGCTCTGGTGGAAGAAGTATTCCTTCCCCGAGTCGTCCTTGATGAAGCCGAATCCCTTGTCAACGCGTAGCGTGCGAATGGTGCCTGTCACTAGTGCCTCCTCTGCATGTGTTCCCCACAGACGCGCTCCCGCTCGCACGCCACCCAGGCCATTGTTCGTGTGCCCGGGTTGATGGCGTGTTGAAGTGGAATGTCTTGAAAGAAATTTTTCTGGTACCGGTACGGGGATTCGAACCCCGGTCCCGTGGCTGAGAACCACGTGTCCTAACCCCTAGACGATACCGGCACGGGTGAGGGAACCCGAACATGTTATCGAAGGATGGCGCCTGAGTAAAGCACTTCGATGCGTGCGCGGTGCGAACGGTGCGTTATTCGTCGCCGCGCCGGCGACGGCCGCCGCCCGCGCCGTCACGATAACCTTCCTCGTAGCCCTGCCGGAATCCAGCGCGATAGTTGGTCTGGTAGGCGTCGCGCGGCCCGTACTGGCGCGAGTAGCCCTGGTCCGCGCGGCGGTAGTCGCCCGAGCCGACCGGGTCGTAGCGGTCACGGTCGCGCCCGTCGTCCATCCCCTTGCCGTATCCGTCGGCGTAGCCACGCGCGAACGCGGGCTCCTGCACCAGGCCGCGCCGTTCCTGGAAGGGACGCCAGCTGCGGAGTCCGCGCCCGGGGCGCTGCGCCGGCCGGTCGGCCGGCTC
>CANIAI010000309.1 GCA_947465275.1 Acidobacteriota bacterium
GAACTGGCCGACGTCGCCGAGCGCCTGCTGGAACGCCCGCAGGTGCAGCGGCTCGCTGTTCGCGATGACGCCGTCGAAGTCGAAAACGATCGCCTGGAGCGCCCGTGTCATGCCGCGGGCCCCTGCTCCGGCACCTTCTCGCCAGCGGGGATAGGCACCTTCAACCGGTTCGACGGCGGCGGGAACGGGCACTCGTACGACGAGTTGTAGGCGCAGTACGGGTTATAGGCGCGGTTGAAGTCGATCGTGTAGTAGCCGGTGACCGTGGGGTGCAGGTCGAGGTAGCGACCCGCCGAGTAGGTCTCCTTGCCGGTCGTCTGGTCGGCGAACGGGACGAAGAGGGTCGAGATCTCGCGGGTGCCGTCCTCGACGAACGCGCCCAGCGTCATCTTCTGGCCCTGCAGCGTGAACTCGAGCACGCCGACGAGCTGCATCCTGCGAACGGTGCCCGTGGACGTCGGCATCTCGAAGACGGGACGCTCCTGCTGCAGCTTCAGCGCGGCGGGGATGGAGAAGGCCGGGTCCACCGGGTAGTACTTCAGGGGGAGCAGCGTCTTCCGCTTGTCCGCGGGAATCGGCGACTCGGCGTCGGTTCCCATGAACTGGTCCTTCGTCGCACGGTCGGCCATCACCTGATCGGTGTACCCCTCGGTGTCCGGGGACGGACCCGAAGTGCAGGCAGCCTGGGCGAGCAGGAGGCCCAGGGCGGCCAGGCGGAGAATTCGGAGGGTCACCCGTTAAGGATAACCCGCGCGCTCGAAGATGGCCGCCGCGCCCATCCCCCCGCCGACGCACATCGAGACGAGCCCGTACCGGGCGTCGCGCCGGGCCATTTCGTGCAGCAGGCTCACGGTGAGCCTCGCGCCGGTGCATCCGAGCGGGTGTCCGAGGGCGATGGCGCCGCCGTTGACGTTGAGCCGGGCCGCATCGATCGGCAGCTCGCGCAGGCAGGCGAGCACCTGCGCGGCGAACGCCTCGTTCAGCTCGACGAGGTCGATGTCGTCGAGCGTCAGGCCGCTCAGGCGCAGCACCTTGCGGATGGCGGGCACCGGTCCGAGGCCGAACCGCTCGGGCTCGATGCCGACCGTGGCGTAGGCGACCAGCCGGCCGAGTGGGCGCAGGCCCCGCTCGCGTGCCAGGGAAGCCGACATGACGGCGACCGCCGCGGCGCCGTCGCTCGTCTGCGACGAGTTGCCGGCCGTCACCGTGCCGCGGGCGTGGAAGGCCGGCCTGAGGCGCGCAAGGGCCGCGAGCGAGGTATCGCGGCGCGGCCCTTCGTCGGCCGACAGCACGAGGTCGCGCACGCGGGGGGCATCGGCCGCAGGGTCCTGATCCGCGAGCCGATACGCCACCGGCACCAGCTCGTCGCGGAAGCGGCCGGCATCCTGTGCGGCCAGCGCCCGCTCGTGACTGCGAAGCGCGAAGCCGTCCTGCTCCTCCCTGGAGATCCCCGACTCACGCGCATGCTGCTCGGCGACGAGTCCCGTCGTCAGGTAGACGTCGGGATACGACTCGACGAGCGCCGGGTTCGGCGCGATCGTGTGCCCGCCCATCGGGATGAGGCTCATCGACTCGGTGCCGCCGGCGATGGCGACCTGCGAGAAGCCGCACATGATCCGCTCGGCCGCCGAGGCGATCGCCTCGAGACCAGAGGCGCAGAATCGATTGACGGTCACGGCCGACGCGCTGACGGGCAGCCCGGCCCTGAGGCTGGCGATGCGTGCCACGTTGAGGCCCTGTTCGGCCTCGGGCATGGCGCAGCCGAGCACGACGTCGTCGATCTCGTCGCCCCGCAGCCCCGGCGCGCGGCGAAGCGCCTCGCCGACGACGAGCGCGGCGAGCTCGTCCGGACGCACCGTGCGGAGCGCGCCGGACGGCGCCTTGCCCACCGGTGTGCGGACGGCGGAGACGATTACGGCGTCGTGCACGAGAAGTCGGCCAGCAGCTCCTCGAGGGCGTCGCCGACCTCGCTCGCCTGGCCGTCGAACAGGTGGTTCGCGCGGTCGATGATCACCAGTTCCTTCGGCTCGTGGATGGTCGCGTAGAACTGCCGCACCAGCTTCAGCGCGATCAGCTCGTCCTCCTCGCCGTGCACGAGGAACTTCGGCTTGGTCGACCGGATGACCGACGCGTAGTCGTACTTGTCGACCGGCGGCGCGATGCCGATGAGGGCGCAGACGCGGGCGTCGTCAGCGCCGGCGGTCATCGCGATGTACGAGCCGAACGACATGCCGGCCGCCCAGATCTGCAGGCCGGGCCAGGTGGCGGCGGCGTAGTCGACCGCCGCGCGGAAGTCGGCGAGTTCCCCGACGCCGTTGTCCCAGGCGCCCGCACTCCGCCCGACCCCGCGGAAGTTGAACCGGAGCACGAGGCAGCCGATGCGGGCCAGCGCCTTGGTCCCCTGGAAGACGACCTTCGTGTGCATGGTGCCGCCAGCGGTCGGCAGCGGGTGCGCGAAGACCACCACCGCCCGCGGCTCGCCCGTGGGCTTCTCGATCAGCACTTCCAGCGGGCCCAGTGGACCCGGTATTTCCCGAACCGTCTCTGTCACGACTGCTCCCCGTCGGCGCCTGCCCCGGCGCCGTGTCGACTCACGAACTGCCTGACGAGCGCCGCGAAGGCCGCTGGCGTCGTCACCGATCCCAGGTGTCCCGTGCGCTCGAGGCGCGCGACCTCAGCGCCCGGCCACATGCGCGTGTACTGCAGCGTCAGCGCGACGGGCACCACGCGCTCGAGTGCCGGGTCACCGGTGACGACGAGCACCGGGGCCGACATCCGGGCCGGATCACCCAAGACCACCTGCTCCACGCCCACCGCGCGTCCGGCCATCCGCGACGGCCCGAACGGATGCGTCAGCGCGCGCCACGCGTGGCCCAGCGCATCGGCCAGCCCGGCGGCGCGGCCGCCTGCCGCCGTGACGAACTCCGGCAGCAGCCGGACCGACCCGAGACAGAACAGCGGCGCCATCAGCCTGGGCGCGCGCAGGTACCGCCGGATCCGCTCGTCGGGCCGCCACGTGGGCGGCAGCGCCGAGACGAGCACGAGGGCGGTCACCTGTTCCGGGTGCCTCGTCGCAAACGCCGCCGCGATGAGCCCCCCGTACGATATCCCGCAAATCACCGCCCGCTCCAGACCTGCCTGGGCGAGCGCCTCGCACACCTGCTCGACATAGGCGTCGAACGTCGCGCCTCGGGCCGCCACCGGACGCCCGCACGACGGCTCGTCGGCGAGCGAGAAGGTGAGCACCCGGAAGTGCCCCGCGAGGGCTTCGACCGTGGGGCGCATCCACTCCCATCGGCCCTGGATGCCTGGGATCAGCACGATCGGAGGCCCGTGTCCGCGGTCGACCAGCTGCATCGCCACCTCAGTTGCGGAGCGGCTTGCCCGTGAGCAGCGTGTGCTCGATGCGGGCCTGGGTCAACGGTTCACCGACCAGTCCGAGGAAGGCCTCGCGCTCGAGCGTGAGCAGCCGGTCCTCGGAGACGGCCGTGTGATGGGGAAGTCCGCTGCCGCCCGCCATCACGGTTGCCAGCGCGGTCGCTACGCGGGCGTCGTGCTCGCTGATGCGCTCGGCGCGCCGGGCGAGATGGATGCCGAGCTTCAGCGGCGCGAGCACCTCGTCGCCCCCGACCGGGATGAGGCGCACCCTGGACGGGGGGCGATAGCCGGTCGACGCCATCTCCACGGCGAGCTGCCGCGCATCGA
>CANIAI010000310.1 GCA_947465275.1 Acidobacteriota bacterium
AACAAGAGTAAAAATGATGGTGTGACTGGAACAATCGATTATCTACTTGGTAAAATTTACATAAACAATTTCAATCCAACAGCAGTTAATAATGCGTTCGGTGACATTATGGTCCACATGAGACCAAAAAATTATGTACAACCGGAACTTGCGCACGCTGGCGGTCGACGTCGAGGCGTCGTACCGGCTGGCGGAACGGATTCCCTCGTCGGTCGTCGCGGTCAGCGAGAGCGGCCTGCGCACGCACGATGATCTTGTGCGCCTGGCGGGCGCCGGCTATCGGGCGTTCCTCATCGGCGAGCGATTCATGACCGCGCCCGACCCGGCGGCGGCGCTGCGGGAGCTGATAGGCGACGGCGTATTGCCCGCCCGCGCGGCCGGGGTGGACCGCGGGTGAGCGAGCTGTTCGTCAAGATCTGTGGTCTCACGCGCCGTGAGGACGTCGAGGTGGCGCTCGGGGCGGGTGCCGATGCCCTCGGCTTCATCCTCTGGCCGGGGAGCCGGCGTGCGGTGACGCCGGCGCACGTGGCGTCGATCGCGCGCGACGTGCCGGCCGGGGTGTTGACCGTCGGTGTCTTCGTGGACGCCTCGCTGGACGAGATTCGCGCCGCGCGCGACGTGGCCGGCCTCCGTGCCGTGCAGCTGCATGGATCCGAGCCGGTGTCGTATGCCGGCGCGCTCGGCGGGCGCGTGCTGCGGGCGCTCGGCGTCGAGGCGGACGGCGAGTTCGACGCCTGGCCGGCGGATGTGCTGATGGTGGTCGACGCGATCGATCCGGTATCGCGCGGAGGCACCGGGACGACGATCGACTGGACGCGCGCGGCCAGGATGGCTCGTCGGCGACGCACGCTGCTGGCCGGCGGACTCACCCCGGCGAACGTCGCCGAGGCGGTGACGACGGTGCGGCCTTACGGCGTGGACGTCGCCAGCGGGGTCGAGCAGGCGCCCGGCGTCAAGGACGCAGCGCGCGTACGCGACTTCGTGGCCGCGGCCCGTGCGGCGGCGGGCACAGGAATCATGGGAAGCAGGAAGGGAGAGAACGCGTGAGCGGGACGCAGGGGAAGACGGAACCGGAGCGGCCGCGATTCGGGCGGCGGGATCCGGATGCGCGGGGCTATTTTGGTGAGTACGGTGGACGCTTCGTCCCCGAGACGCTCGTCGCTCCGATCGAGGAGCTGACGGCGGGGTACCTGGCGGCGCGCCAGGACGCCGCGTTCTGCGACGAACTGGACGGCCTGCTGGCGCATTACGTCGGGCGTCCGACGCCGGTCTATGAGACCCGGCGGCTCGTCGCGGCAGCCGGAGCGCCACCGGGCGTGCGGATCTTCCTCAAGCGTGAGGACCTCACCCACACCGGCGCGCACAAGATCAACAACGCGCTCGGCCAGGCGCTGCTCGCCCGCCGGATGGGGAAGCGGCGTGTCGTGGCGGAGACGGGTGCCGGCCAGCATGGTGTCGCCACCGCGACGGCCTGCGCGCTGCTCGGGCTCGAGTGTGTCGTCTACATGGGCACCGAGGACATGCGGCGGCAGGCGCTCAACGTCGTGCGCATGCGCCTGCTCGGGGCGACGGTGCAGGGCGTGAATGCCGGTAGCTGCACCCTGAAGGACGCCATCAACGAGGCGATGCGCGACTGGGTCGCCAACGTCACCGACACCTACTATCTGCTCGGGTCGGCGCTCGGCCCGCACCCGTACCCGCTCATGGTGCGTGAGTTCCAGTCGGTGATCGGACGCGAGGCCCGGCGCCAGTTCCTCGAGCGCACCGGTGGCCTGCCCGATGTCGTCGTCGCCTGCGTGGGCGGCGGCAGCAACGCGATCGGCATCTTCGATGGCTTCATCGAGGATCGCGGGGTGCGACTCATCGGCGTGGAGGCCGGCGGCGAGAAGATCGTGTCGGGACGCCACGCCGCGCGATTCGCGGGCGGCAGCACCGGCGTGCTGCAGGGAACCCGCACCTACGTGCTGCAGGACGAGGCGGGCAACATCGAGCTGACGCACTCGATCTCGGCCGGGCTCGACTACGCGGCGATCGGTCCCGAGCACGCCTGGCTCCGGGAGACCGGCCGGGCGGAATACGTCTACGCCACGGATGCCGAGGCGCTCGACGGCTTCAAGGCGCTGGCGCGCTACGAGGGCATCATCCCCGCGCTCGAGTCGTCGCACGCGATCTCGCACGCGATGCGCCTGGCGTCGGAGATGACCGAGGGCACCATCCTGGTGAACCTGTCGGGCCGCGGCGACAAGGACGTGCAGAGCGTCACGGAGGCGCTGTCATGAGCCGCATCGCGGAACGATTCGCCACGCTCCGACGCGACGGGCGCGCCGGGCTGGTCACCTACATCACCGCGGGCGACCCCGACCTGGCGCGCACGGCCGACATCCTGCGCGCCCTCGATCGGGCCGGCGCCGACGTGCTCGAGGTGGGCGTCCCGTTCTCCGATCCGCTCGCCGACGGCCCGGTGATCCAGCGGGCGACCGAGCGGGCGCTCGCCGCGGGCACGACGCTGACCGGCGTCCTCGATCTGCTCCGGGGACTTCGCGCCGAGATTCAGGCGCCGATCGTCATCTTCAGCTACGCCAACCCGATCATGCGGATGGGCCCCGAGGTGTTCGCCGATCGCGCCCGTGAGGCCGGGGTCGACGGCGTCCTCGTCCTCGACCTGCCGCTCGAAGAGGCGTCCGACTTCCGCGCGCTGCTGACGTCGCGGGGCATTGATACAATCCTGCTCCTCAGTCCCACCACGACCGACGAGCGCCTCCGGAAGGCGGGGACGCTCGGCAGCGGTTTCCTCTATGCCATCTCGCGTCTCGGTGTGACCGGGGTGCGCGACACGCTGGCGGACGGAGCCGAGGAGATGGTCCGGCGCATCCGGGCGGCGAGCGACCTGCCCGTGGCGCTCGGGTTCGGCATCTCGAAGCCCGAGCACGTGCGCGAGGTGGGGCGATGGGCGGACGCCGTCGTGGTCGGCAGCGCCCTCGTGAACGTGATTGCCGAGGCCGGTGCCAGTGACGACCTGCCGGCGCGCGTCGAGGAGTATGTGCGGTGGCTGAAGTCGTGACGATCGAGGATCTGCGGACCCGTATCGATGCCGTCGACGAGCAACTCGTCCGGCTGCTGAACGTACGCGTGGCGTGCGCGGTGGAAGTGGGGCGCATCAAGCACGAGCTCGGCCTCGCGATCTACCAGCCCGATCGGGAAGCGCAGGTGCTCAACAAGGTGCGCGGCGCCGCGACCGATCTCGCGGGCCCGTTGACCGCCGACGCCGTTGTCCGCATCTTCGAGCGCATCATCGACGAGGCGCGGCGCGCCGAACGCGAGGCGAGCGTCCGCCGTGACGGCGTCGATCCCGTGTCGCCCGAGTAGCCCGGAGTCCATCATGGTCGTGGTGATGCAGGAACGCGCCAGCGAGGCGCAGATCGACGCGGTGATCTCGCGCCTGGTCGAGATGGGGGTCGACGTCCACCGTTCGTCGGGCGCGACCCGTACCGTGCTCGGCGTGGTGGGCGCGCACAAGGTCGACCGCTCGCTCATCGAGCTGCTCGACGGCGTCCACGAGGTGCTGCGGATCAGCGAGCCCTACAAGCGGGCGAGCCGCACGTTCAAGCCGGGCAACACGGTGGTGCAGGTCGGCGACGTCCGCATCGGCGGTGACGAGGTCATCGTCATGGCGGGGCCCTGCTCGGCCGAGACCGAGGGG
>CANIAI010000311.1 GCA_947465275.1 Acidobacteriota bacterium
CACGTACAGGCGCCTCTCCCCTCCAGGCCCACGGGTGGCGCTCCCCTTCACCGAGTCGAAGCCGTGACGGACCACGACGGCCATTCCCGCACGCACACCCGCCGCCCCCGCTATCCCGGGCGCAACCCCCGACAGTTCCACGAGAAGTACAAGGAGCATGCACCAGCGCTCCATCCGGACACCGTCGCGCAGGTGCGCGCCTCGGGCAAGACCCCGGCGGGCATGCACCTGCCGATCATGGTGGGCGAAGTGCTGCAGTGCCTCACGCCGGGACCCGGCGAGACCGTCGTGGACTGTACGCTCGGCGGCGGCGGCCACGCGCAGGCCCTGCTCGAGCGGATTGTGCCGAACGGGCGGCTGATCGGCCTGGACGTCGACCCGTTGGAACTCCCGAGGACCGAAGCGCGGCTGCGTGCGCTCGGATACGGCCCGGACGTCTTCATCCCGCGACACGGCAATTTCGCCGGGCTGCCTCAGGCGCTCGCGGAACTCGGCATCACCACGGTTGACGCCGTGCTCGCCGACCTCGGCGTGTCATCGATGCAGATCGACAACCCCGATCGCGGGTTCACGTGGAAGGGCGTCGGACCGCTCGACATGCGCATGAACCCGGCGCGGGGCGAACCCGCGTCGGCGCTGCTGGCCCGCCTGCGCGAGGACGAGCTGGCCGCACTCCTCGTCGAGTACGCCGACGAGCCCTACGCCGAACTGATTGCGCGGCTGCTCATCCGGGAGAAGGTTGAGACCAGTCACGCGGCCGAGCGGGTGATCCGCATGGGCCTGAACGCGGCGAAGCCAGGCCTGTCGCGGCCGGAGGTGAAGCTCTCGGTGCGGCGCACCTTCCAGGCGCTCCGCATCGCCGTCAACGGCGAGTTGTCCGTGCTCGAGGCACTGCTCCGCTCCCTGCCGGACGTGCTCGCCCCCGGCGGACGCGTCGCCATCCTCACCTTCCACTCCGGCGAGGACCGGCGCGTGAAGAAGGCCTTCCAGACGGGCCGGCGCGCGGGTGTCTACGCGGCCATCTCGGACGGCGTCATCCAGTCCACGGTGGAGGAAACCCGCGCCAACCGCCGCGCCTCGTCGGCGAAGCTGCGGTGGGCCGTCCGGGCGTGATCCGGCACCCCTCGGGCCGCCGCCTGCCCGAGAGCCTCTTCGCTTTGCGGCACACCACGCCGGCGGCGCTGCCGCGGAGCTGCTGCCCGGCCACGGCCCCGGGTCGTGTATGCTCCCGTGCGCGCCGCCGAGTGGCGCTCAGTCAGGAGAGACGACCGTGACGACCAAGACCCTCCCGCGCCTGCTGCTCGCGGCGCTGCTCACTGTGACCGCCTGCGCCCAGCCCGCGCCTCCCCCGCCCGCCGAGGCTCCCGACACCCGCGCGGCCGACGCGGCGGCCATCACGGCTGCGAGCGTCGCCTGGCTGGAGGCGGCGAAGGCGAAGGACGCCGAGAAGTTCCTGACGTTCTATGGGGAGGGCGCCGTGATCATGATGGAGGACGCGCCCGACGCGACCGGCCCGGCCATCCGCGAGGCCATCACAGGCCTCATGGCCGACCCGAACTTCAGCCTCTCGTTCACGACGAACACCGTCGAGGTGGCGCGCTCGGGCGACCTCGCCTACGAACGCGGTGACTACGCGCTCACGATGACCGGCCCGGACAAGAAGCCGGCGACCGAGACCGGACACGACGTGGTGATCTGGAAAAAGAACGCCCAGGGTGAATGGAAGGTCGCCGTCGACGCGCCGATCTCCGACCCGCCGCCTGCCGCCGCGGCCAGGTAGCGACCAGCCTTCCCAGTTCTGCGGGAAGAGCACGCCCTGGATCATCACCGCCGGGCAGACGGTGGGACACTGAGGACGCGATGACACGCATGGAGAAGCTGCTCGGCATGGGGATGGCGGCGATCGTCGCCATGGCGTGCGTCCGCCCAACCTCGGCGGAGGTCCGCGAGCAGACCGCCCGGGTCGGCGGCACGACCGTGCACTACAAGGTCGTCTTGCCGAACGGCTACGACCCGGCGAAGACCTATCCCGCGGTGATGGTCTTCGGCGGCGGACCGCAGACGATGAACACCATCGACAACGAGTTCCGCCGCAACTTCCAGCCTGAGGCTGAGAAGCGCGGCTACCTCGTCTTCGGCGTGGCCGCCCCGGACGGGCAACTGTTCTTCGACGGCGGCGACCGCATCTTCCCCGAGTTCTTCCGGCAGTTGCTGGCGATGTACAAGGTCGAGGGTGGACGCTTCCACATCGCCGGTCCGTCCAACGGCGGCATCGCCTCGTTCCACGTCGCGGCACGGTTCCCCGAATTCGCGCGATCGGTCACAGCGTTTCCGGGATACCTCTGGGAACCGAGTGCGGCGAAGCTGCAGCGGCTGCAGGGCATCTGCGTGTTCACCTATGTGGGGGAGCACGACGAGTACCGGTGGCACGGGGAGATGAAACGCGAGGTGGAGTTCCTCCGCACGCTCGGCACCGCGGCGAACTATTCGGAGGAGAAGGGCCAGCCGCACCGCATCGCGACGCTGGCCGACGCGGGGGCTCACCGCCTGTTCGACGATTTCGACCAGGCGCGCACGGGGTGCACGCTGAACTAGCCCGTCAGGAGGGCGTCGTGGGCGGCGAAGCGCTCGTAGTAGCATCAGGGCGCTGACGCCCTCTGGCGTTCGGGAGGACTTGTGACACAACTCTGCCGCGCGGCTCGTGCCGCCGTGATCCTGCCCCTGATGCTGTCGTTCTCCGTGGCTGCCGCTCAGGCGGGTGCCGCGACGCCTGCTGCCCAGGGCGCGTCTGTTCAGGCCACCCCTGCGGCTCGTCCACAGACCATCGTGCAGCGCGTGCGGGCACTGCTCGCCCAGCAGGACTTCGCGGGCGCCGAGAAGCTGCTGGCCGACATGAAGCCCGCGACCGGCGACCTCGGCGAATGGCTCGAGGCGCAGTCGTGGCTGGGACGCGCGGCGCTGGGGGCGAAGCAGTACGACCGCGCCGACCGGTACGCGAAGGCGACCTACGCGCAGGTGCTCGACGTGCTGAAGCGCCGGCCGCTCGACCAGGAGCCACACCTGCCCATCGCGCTCGGCGCCGCGATCGAGGTGCAGGGGCAGGTGGCGGCGGCCACCGGCGCGCGCAGCGAGGCGGTGAGCTTCCTGAACAAGGAGTTCGCGACCTGGCAGGCCACGTCGATTGCCAGGCGCATCCAGAAGAACGTGAACCTCGTGAGCCTCGAGGGGACTCAGGCGCCGGAGCTCGATCTCTCCGAGGGACTCGCCGGCCGGCCGATGTCGTTCGCCGATGTGAAGGGGAAGGTCGCGATCGTCTTCTTCTGGGCGCACTGGTGCCCCGACTGCAAGCAGCAGGCGCCGATCCTGTCGGCGCTGCTCGACAAGTACCGCGCGCAGGGGTTGGCGCTGGTCGCGCCGACGCAGCGGTATGGCTATGTGGCGGCCGGCAAGGACGCGGGACCGGCCGAGGAGAAGACCTACATCTCCCAGGTGCGTGATCAGTACTATCCGTTCCTGACCGACGCGATGGTGCAGCTCGCCGCGGCCAACCACACGCGCTACGGCGTCAGCACCACGCCGACGCTGGTCGTGCTCGACCGGCAGGGCATCGTCCGCTCCTACCACCCGGGCAACATGACCGCCGCGGAACTCGAGGCGCTCATCCAGAAGTACCTCCCG
>CANIAI010000312.1 GCA_947465275.1 Acidobacteriota bacterium
CGCAGCGCGCGGTCCAGGCGACGTTCGAGATCAGCGGGCTCGGTCATCGGTCAGGTATCGCCGCAGGGCATCACGCCCGCGATGGATGTCGGTCTTCACCTTCGCCAGCGAGACCCCGAGCAGCCCGGCGATCTCCTGGTAGCTCGCGCCCTCGAAGTGGAAGAGCACGAGCGGCACGCGCTGCGCATCCGGCAGCCGGCGCAACGCGTGTTCAAGCTGCTGCTGCCGCTCACGCGCCTCGAGCAGCATCCCCGGTGTCCCCGGGTCGGCCGGCTCGAATGGCGCCCCGGCCTCGTCCCGCTCCTCGTCGTCAATCCCGATCAATTCGCTGAACAACCGCCACCGCGACCGGTAGCGCGTCAGGTGATTGAGGCACAGGTTCCGCGCGACGGTCCGCAGCCAGCCCGGCGCCGTCGGATTGCCCTCGAGGTTCGCGAACCGCTCGAATGCCTTGAGGAACACCGCCTGGGCCACGTCCTCCGCGTCCGCGGCATTCCCCAGGAGGCGCACCGCCGTCGCGAACACCAGGTCCTGGTGGTCGCGGACGAACTGCTCGAACGCCGCCGCCGGCGTCACCGGACCCGGCGCTCGGGAGCTCACGACAGGAGGAACACGGCTCGGGGCCGGAAGTTTCACGGGGCGCTGCCGACGGGCGAACGGAGCCCCCGACACGGGGGCGGAACTGGTGGGAAGGATACGGAATCCGCCGGTGCAAGGTTGCACCGGCGGCTCGGGGACGCGACCCGCGCGCTACTTCAAGGTGCCGTCGAGCTCGGCGTAGACCCGGCGAATGGCGGGGGGCGCCATCTGCTCGCGGATGGACCAGTCGGCAAATTCGCCCAGCGCGGCGGCCACCGGCGCAGCCTCGGCGCTCACGCCGGCTGCCCGGAGACGCTGCCCTTCCGACCGCACGCGCTCGATCGCCCGTCGGAAGGCACCGAGTTCGGCCTTGAGCGTCTGCGGGTCGTCGATGAACCCATGGCCCGGCACGTAGACGTCGGCGTTCATCGCCTCCGCCTTGCGGATCGCCTCGACCCACTCAGAGGGGTACCCGGTCGCCATCGACGGGAACATCCGGTGCAGGAACGTTTCGCTCATGAAGAGCACCCTGGTCGCGGGCAGCCAGACCACCAGATCGCCGCCGGTGTGGCTGCGGCCGAGGTTCAGGATCTGAATCTCGGTCCCGCCGACGGTCAGCACCCGCCGGTCGGCCACCGTCTCGGTCGGCACGACCATCTTCGGCGGCGGCGCGCCGTCACGTCCGGGCGTCGTCGCGGCCCGCTGCATCGCGGCCTGCGAGACCGGCGAGGAGACGACCGTGATGCCGGCCGGGAAGGCGCCGGTGCCACCCACGTGGTCGCTGTGGTGGGAGCCGATCACCAGGTACCGGATGGGCTTGTCGGTGAGGCGCTTCACGTCGGCGACGAGGCGCTCGACCTGCGCCGGCGTCCCCTGCCCGTCGACGATGACCGCGCCGTCGCTGGTCACGACGATGAGGCTGTTGGTGCTGATCGCCCCCTGGACGTGCACCGCCTCGTACGCGTAGACGTCCCTGGCGAGCGGGATGAGGCGCGGGAAGTCGGCGGCCGTGAGTCCGCGCTTCGTCAACTCGGCCGTCTGCACGGCGGGCGCCGATGCGCGGCCCTGCGCCGAGAGGAGCACGCCGCCCGCCAGGCTCCCCAGCACGAGCACCGCCATCGCGGCCCGGGCGGTCAGTGATACCGAACGTTTTGTCATGGGGCGAATGTTACCAGCGCGGGCACGCCGCGGGTACCATGGGAGCCACCATGCGCACGCTCGCCGAACTGCTGCAGAACAACCGTCAGTGGGCCCGCCGGATGACCGAGCGCGACCCGGGCTTCTTCACCTCGCTGGTCTCGCAGCAGTCACCCCGCTACCTCTGGATCGGTTGCTCCGACAGCCGGGTACCGGCCAACGAGATCGTCGGACTGCTGCCCGGCGAGCTCTTCGTCCATCGCAACGTCGCCAACGTCGTCGTGCACACCGACCTGAACTGCCTGTCGGTGCTGCAATACGCCGTCGACGCCCTGCAGGTCGCGCACGTGATCGTCTGCGGCCATTACGGGTGCGGCGGCGTCAGGGCTGCCTATACGCGCGCGTCGTTCGGGCTGATCGACAACTGGCTGCGGCACGTGCAGGACGTGCACCGGATTCACGAGGGACGCATGGCGGCGTGCGAGGACGTCGACGCGGGGGTCGCCCGGCTGTGCGAGCTGAACGTCATCGAGCAGGTGCAGCACGTCTGCCAGACCACGATCGTCCAGGACGCCTGGCGGCGCGGCCAGCCGCTCACCGTGCATGGCTGGATCTACGCCCTGGAGGACGGCCTGCTGCGCGACCTCGGCTGCTCCGTCGCCGGGCCGGACGAGATCGCCGCGGCCTACACCCAGGCGATCGGCTGACCCCGGCCGCCGCAGTCGCGGGCATGGGCGCCTTCTCGAGCGAGCGGACCGTGCGCGATTACGCGCGGCTCGTCTGGGGCGTGGAATCGGTGGAGCCGTCGCTGGCGAGTGCTGCCGCGAGCTGGGGACCGAAGTCGTCCATGAGCCCCGCCGCCTGAACGCCGCGGGTCGCGGCCGCCGCCGGCCCGCCCGCCCACAGGGCGATTCGCCTCGGGAGCGCCCGGCGCAGCGCCTGGAGTTGCGCCTGCGCCTCGGCACGCGGCAGCGCCGTCATTCCCAGGACGACCACACCCACATCGGTGCGGACGGCCGCGTCGACGATCTCCTCGAGCGGCAGGTCGGCCCCCAGGTAGACGACCCCGACGCCGGCGGATGCCGCGAGCAGCGCCGCCGACAGGATGCCGAGATCGTGGCGCTCCCCGGGCGGTGTCGCGAAGAGCGCGCGGCGAGCAGGCACCGACGGCGTGAAGGCGCGCAGGAGGCCGCCGAGCACGTGCCGGACGATGCCCGAGAGCATGTGCTCCTCCGCCGGACGCACGTCCCCCCGCTGCCAGGCGTCGCCCACCGTCCGCAAGGCAGGCAACACCACCTGCAGCACCAGCTCGCGCGGCGGGAGCGCCGCCGCCAGGCGGCTGAACTCGCGTTCCACACCGGCCACGTCGAACGCATGCATCGACGCGAGCAGCGCGCTGGTCAGGTCCCCTCGCGCGGAGGCGGGGTGAGCGCCGACCGCCGGAGTGGTCACCGCCGGGTCCGGCGCCGCCTCTCCCGTGGCCACCTGTTCGAGGAGGCGCGCGACCGCCTCGTTCGTCAACCCGGCGATCGTCCCGATGGCATGCCCCCGCTGCACCGCCGATCGCAACAGGTGAAGCCTGGCGATGTCCTCGCGCGAATAGAGGCGCCCGCGGCCGACCCGCCGCGGCACGACGGCGGCGTACCGCCGTTCCCAGGCGCGCAGCGTGTCGGGCGTGAGTCCGGTCAGGCGGGCCGCCGCCTGCACCGGATACCCGCCCGCACCCGCGCCGCGGTCTCCCTCGGTCATCGCCACCAGCCGTTCACCAGGACGGTCCAGGCTCCCGCGAGCGCGCAGGCGCTGGTCCCCCAGGCGATGTCGACCAGCGTCAGCACGGACGTCCAGTCGCGCAGCGTCGCGAGGTTCGTCAGGTCGTACACGCCGTACACCACCAGGCCGAAGCAGGCGCCCCAGCCGGCGCCGGCCAGCACGGTCGAGGCACGCGGCGCGACCAGTGCGGC
>CANIAI010000313.1 GCA_947465275.1 Acidobacteriota bacterium
ATCGGGTCGGCCGGCGTGAAGCCGAGCACGCGACCGTAGAACCAGAGTTCCGCCTCGAGCGCCCGGACGATCGTCGGCGCCTTCCGGAACCCGTGCTGCTCGCCCTCGAACATCAGCAGCGCCACCGGCAGTCCCTTGGCCCGCAGCGCGTCGGCCATGAGCTGCGCCTGGTTCGGCGGGACGACGCGGTCTTCGGCTCCCTGCAGCAGGATCAGCGGGCAGGCGAGCTGGTCGACGAAGTTGATCGGCGAGCGGGCACGGTATGTCTCGCGCGTCGCCGGATACGGGCCGACCAGCGAGTCCAGGTAGCGCGACTCGAACTTGTGCGTGTCGTGCGCGAGCACCTCGATGTCGCAGATGCCGTAATAGCTCGCACCCGCCGAGAAGACCCCCGGGTGGAACGTGAGCGCCGCGAGCGTGGTGTAACCGCCCGCGCTGCCGCCGCGGATGGCGAGCCGCCGCTCGTCCGCCGTGCCCTGCGCCACGAGGAATCGCGCCGCGTTGACGCAGTCGGCGACGTCGACGATGCCCCACTGCCCGTTCAGCCGGTCGCGGTATGCCCGGCCGTAGCCGGAACTGCCGCCGTAGTTCACGTCGACGATCGCGAAGCCGCGCGACGTCCAGAACTGGATCCCCAGCGAGAGCAGCGCGTGCGTCGCGGCGGTCGGACCGCCGTGGCCGAGCACGATGAGCGGCGGACGCTCGCCCGCGGGCGCCTCGTGGGTCGCGCTCCGCGGCGGGTAGTAGAAGGCGTGCGCGGTGAGGCCATTGGCGGTCGGGAACGCGATCGCCTCTGGCATCGAGACCTCCGCCGGGGCGAGCTGCAGCGTCGAGGCGCTGCGCAGGACGTCGACGGCGCCGGTGCCTGGGTCGACGCGCACGACCGCGGGAAAGCTGGTCGCCGACGCGCCGACGAACGCGATGTGGTCACCCGTCCGGGCGAGCGTGTAATCGGGCTCGAGGCCGCAGGGGATGTCGACGCAGCCCCTCGTCGGCAGGTCGATGCGCGCCACGCCCCAGCGCCCGTCCCGCGTATACGTGGTGATGAGCGTGTCGGCGTCCCACGCCAGCCAGGGCTGCCATCCGAGCTGCCAGAGCGGCTGCCCGAATTCGGTGAGGGCCGGCGGCTCCTGCAGCAGCGGCTCTGGCGCAGCCGGCGCGTGCAGCGCCGACGGGGCGAGCCGATAGAAGCGCCACCAGTCATCGCGATCGCTGACGAACAGCAGGCTGCCGTCGGGCAGCCACCCGGGATGCGCGATCGCATCGCGCCCGCCACCGGCGATGCAGCGCGCATCCTGCAGCGACCCGTCGGACGCCAGCTCCGCGACCCAGAGCTCGGTGCCGTCCCACGGCATGTGCGGATGGTTCCAGGCCAGCCACGCGAGGCGCGAGCCGTCCGGCGACAGCCGCGGACTCGAGACGAAGTCGTGCCCCGAGGCGAGGACGACGATGCCGCTGCCCGTGTCGGCGCCGGACACGCGGCCACCGCCATCCAGCGGAATCCCCACGAGCGTGTTGACCGACTCGCCTGGCCCGGTCTGATCCTCGCGCACCGCGATGAGTCGTCCACGCGCGGCATCGAGCAGGTAGTCGCCATAGCACCAGCGGCCGTCCGGCGTGATCGGCGCCGGCGCGCGGTCGCGGTCGATGCGATAGACCCGCTGGTCAGCGAAGTTCGAGACGAACGCGACGCCGCCCGCGACGAGGTAATCGCCGCCGCCGTACTCATGCACCCGCGAGCGGACGTTCATCCCGTCGGGGACGACGTCGGTCACGCGACCATCGGCCTCACGCCGGACGAGGACCCTGCGTCCGCCTTCGGACGGCCGCCCTTCGATCCAGTAGAGGTCGGGCCCATCGGCGGCGACAGATCCGAGGTTCAGGCCCGCCGAGGCGACGAGCGAGGCGGGAATCGACGAGGTCCAGGTGCCGAACGGCGCGACGGTGCGGGCAGGAGCCATGTGCGTCGAGACCTCAGCCGCGCCGGGACGTCATCACGAGGCGCGCGAACGACACGCCCGCGAGGGCGCCGGAGGCGAAGAGGCCGACCACCTGCACGAGAGGCACGCCGGGCATGAATCGAACGAGCCCGCCGAGGGCGACCAGGAGCAGGACCACGGGAGCGATACGCGTCTTCACGACCGGATCCTAACGCAGCCGTAGCCGGCAGACGGCCCCTCACAGCCGTGACCGCGAATTTGTTCCCACCGAAAGTTGGAACAGACCGGGTTGCGGAGTCGGCACGCGGCCCGTACGATGGACGGACGTGCCTTCACGCGCTGTCCTGCTGCTCCTCGTGCTCGCGGCCTGTGTGTCGACGCTCCCGCTGCCGGGTCTGCACTGGCCCGCGGCGCTGGAAGCGCGCACGCCGCCAGCGCCTCCGGTGGCGGTCGAGCCGTCCGTGCCGGTTTCCGCGGCACGTCCGGGCGCAGCACTCGTCGTCGATGGGTCGTTCGCGGCCGCGCAGGGGGTGAGCCGTCAGGTGCTCGACCTGGCGATGAGCGCGGTCCGCTGCGCCGTCAACACGGGGGACATCGCGCTGCCGCCAACCCTGACGCTCATCGACTACTCGAAGCCGTCGGTGGAACCGCGCCTCTGGGTGTTCGACCTGCGCACGGGACAGCTGCTCTTCCGCGAACTCGTGGCGCACGGCAGGAACACCGGCGAGAACCTAGCCAACCACTTCTCGGATCAGCTGAACAGCCTGCAGTCGAGCCTGGGCCTGTTCGTGACCCGCGACACCTACGTGGGCGGCAACGGCTACTCGCTGCGGCTCGACGGGCTCGAGCCCGGCTTCAACGGACGCGCGCGCGAGCGCAACATCGTGATGCATGGAGCCGCGTACGTGAGTGAGGTGGCCGCGCACTCGCTCGGCCGGCTCGGGCGCAGCTGGGGCTGCCCCGCCCTCCGCACCGCGATCGCCGCGAAGGTGATCGACACCATCCGCGGCGGCGGGGTCGTCTTCTCC
Organism: Acidobacteriota bacterium; assembly: GCA_947465275.1. Lineage (GTDB taxonomy): Bacteria > Acidobacteriota > Vicinamibacteria > Vicinamibacterales > UBA2999 > JBEBGV01. The sequence goes on from CANIAI010000313.1 coordinate 2,969, forward strand.
TACTACCCCGATAACCGCTGGCTGCAGGAATCGAAGCTGCTCAACTGCGCCGCGGAATCGCCGGCGATCCTCGCCGCGCGCTAGGACATCCTCCGCCCTCGCACCGCGCGCCCCTCAGAACTGGCGGAACGTCAGGTTGATGCGCCCGTCCAGGCCGAGGGCGACGGGTCCCGATCCGCGGAGGATGCGGGAGACCCCGTGAAAGCGAAGGCGCGCGGGGCCGCCGAACACGAAGATGTCGCCCGACTCGAGCAGCAGCGGCTCGGGTCGCTCCTTCCGCGTCAGCCCGCCGAACAGGAAGCGCGCCGTGTCGCCGAGCGAGACCGACACCACCGGCACGCCGGCCTCGACCGAGCCCCGGCCTTCGTCCTTGTCCTGGTGCAGCCCCATGCGGCCATCATCGCCATAGTGGTTGATGAGGCAGATATCGGGCTCAATCGTGAATCCGGCCGCGGCGGCGGCCTCTCGGGCGAGCACCCTCCACGACGGCGGCAGCGGCGGCACCGGCAGGCCGTCGTGATCGCGTCGTGACGACTCGTACGTGTAGGTGAGCGGATTCCAGTGACGCCCGAGGCAGCACATGCGCACGTGCATGCGGCCGCCGCCGCGCACGGCCGGCACGTAGCCGCCGGCGGGCGCGTCGAGCCACGCCGTCGCCTCGCGCGCCAGCGTCTGCTGGCGTTCGAG
>CANIAI010000314.1 GCA_947465275.1 Acidobacteriota bacterium
ACAATGGTCGGGCACACATGACGACCATCCGTGGGTTCTACGGCGCCGCCCGTCCGCTCGTCTTCGCGCACCGGGGCGGGCGTGCCCTCGGGCCCGAGAACACCATCGCGGCGTTCGACGCGGGGATGGCCGCCGGCGCCGATGGGCTCGAGCTCGACGTGCACCTCTCGTCGGACGGCGTCCCGGTGGTCGTCCACGATGCGCTGCTCGACCGCACCACCGACCAGCGCGGTCCCGTGCGTGCGCGGACGGCCGCCGAGCTGGCGGCCGTCGATGCGGCGTGGGCGTTCGCCCCCGAGCAGGGCCACCCGCTGCGGGGCTGCGGCATCGGCGTGCCGACGCTCGAATCGGTGCTGCGGCGCCACCCCGACACCCGCGTGATCATCGAGCTGAAGATGGCGGAATCGGCGCTGGCGCAGGCGGTCGCCGGGGTCGTGCGGCGGACCGGTGCGGTCGAGCGGGTCTGCCTGGGCGGCTTCCATGACGCCAGCGTCCGCGCCGCGCGTCGGGCGTTGCCCGGAATCGCCTCGAGCGCGGGGGCGCTCGAGGTGCGGCTGGCCCTGTATCGCAGCTGGGTCGGCTTCCCGGTCCGCCGTCCCGCCTATGGCGGCTACCAGGTGCCCGAAGTCGCCGGCCGGACCCGGGTCGTGAGTCCCCGGTTCCTGCGTCACGCACACGCAGCCGGGCTGCAGGTGCAGGTGTGGACCGTGAACGAGCTGGACGACATGCAGCGGCTGCTGGGCTGGGGCGTGGACGCCCTGATCACCGACCGGCCCGACCTCGCCGTCCAGGTCGCGCGGGCAGACGCGGGAAAATCCTCACGTTGATCAGCTTCGGCTTTTGCCCGATGATGGAGCTTCCCCCGCACGCGGTGGCTGTCGGTGCGGTCGACCGGCTCGTTCAGGAGGACTCATGCGGAGATATGTGTGGTGCGCAGCCGTGGTGCTCGCGCTGTCCGGTGCGGTGCTCGGCGCCCAGAAGGTGACGACACCCGATGCGCTCGACAAGGCGATGAAGGCCGCCGGTAAGGCCAGTGGTGCCGCGCGCACCGCGGTCACCAGCGGTGATGTCGCCGCTGCGAAGACCCAGCTCGTGACGCTGCGTCAGGCGATCAAGGACTCGGAGAACCTGTGGGCCGAGAAGAAGAAGGCCGATGGCGTGAAGGCCGTCGCCGACACGCTCGCCCGGATCGACGAGGCCGAGAAGGCGCTCTCGGCGGCGACGCCCGACAAGGACGCGGCCAGCGCCGCGCTGCGCGGCATGGCGACCGCCTGTGGCTCGTGCCACATGGTCTATCGCGCGACGAGTGAGGAAGGCGGCTTCGTCCTGAAGCCCGGCACGCTCTAATCCGTCTCCAGGAAGCCTCTGTCCGACGCGCACCCGTCCGGGTGCGCGTCGTCCCTCTCCACGTCGACTGCGCCTCGCGCTCGCCGAGGCATCTGGAAGGCATCCAGGCATGACACCTGCCCCCCGGGTTCCCGCCTTCGTCGTCATCCTCGCCCTCGTCGCAACCGCTATCGCCTCCTCTGTCGCGACCACCGTCGGTCTCACCGCGCAATCCGCTCCACCCGCGACGCCAGCGCTCGACACGCTCCCCGTGCATGGGCAGGTGTCGCTGATCACCGGCGCCGGCGGGAACGTCGCCGTCCAGGTGGGGCCGCAGGGCGTTCTCGTGGTCGACACGGGCCTCGAGGCACGGGCCGACGCCCTGATCGGGGCGATTCGCCGGCTCGCGGGTGACAGACCGATCCGCTACATCGTCAACACGCACGCGCACGCCGATCACACGGGCGGCAACCTCAAGGTCGCCGCGGCAGGCACGCAGCTGGTCGCCGGGAACTTCGCCGCGCAGGTGGGGGACCGTGCCGTGCAGGGCGCCGCGCCGGGTGCGTTCATCGTCGCCCACGAGAACGTCCTGAACGCGCTCTCGGCCCCCAAGGGGGGCGGTGCGCCGGCGCCCTTCGGCGGCTGGCCGACCGACACCTTCTTCCAGGACGAGCGGACGATGTACTTCAACGGCGAGGGCATCCAGCTGGTGCACGAGCCGTCAGCCCACACCGATGGTGACGTGCTCGTCTTCTTCCGCGGGTCCGACGTCATCGCCGCGGGTGACACCTACGTGACAGACGGTTTTCCAGGAATCGACGTGGCCGCGGGCGGCTCGATCGCGGGCGTCGTCGAGTCGCTGAACCGTCTCATCGACCTGGCCATCTCGGAGCAGTTCACCGAGGGCGGCACGCGCATCCTGCCGGGGCATGGCCGGGTGAGCGATGAGTTCGACGTCGTCGAGTATCGCGACATGGCGACCATCGTGCGCGACCGCGTGCGTGCGCTCCGTCAGAAGGGCTCGACCCTGGCGCAGGTGCTCGCGGCGCGGCCGGCGTTCGAATACGAGCCACGCTACGGCACGAACCGCGCGTGGACGACCGAGCAGTTCGTCGGCGCCGTCTACGCGAGCGTGAATCAGCCCGCAGGCACCGTGTCGACGACCCGTGGAGGCAACCGATGAGACAGCTGCTCGCCATGACCGGCCTGGCGGTGATCACCCTGTTCACGGCCCCCCGCGCCGCGAGCGCCCAGTTCGACATCACCGGCAGCTACAACACGCTGCTGCATGAGGATCAGCCGGAGCGCATCCCGGGACCCGCGCTCGGCGACTACTCGGGGCTGCCGATCAACGACTACGCGCGTGCCTTCGCGGAGGCGTGGGACCCGTCGAGGCTGACGGTGCCCGAGCACCAGTGCCGCGCCCATTCCGCCCCGTACATCATGCGCGGGCCGCTGAACATGCGCATCTGGGACGAGCGCGACGCGCAGACGCAGCAGGTGCTGGCGCTGCACATCGACATCAGCAACTTCCAGCAGCGTCGCGTGATCTGGATGGACGGCCGTTCGCACCCCTCGGCGTCGGCCGAGCACACCTGGATGGGTTTCTCGACGGGCGAGTGGCGGGGCGACATGCTGGTCGTGACCACGAGCCACATCAAGCAGATGTGGCATCGCCGCAACGGCCTGCCGCAGAGTGACGCGGTGCGGCTGACCGAGTACTTCACGCTGCACGAGGGCGTGCTGACGCAGGTGACCTGGACGGACGATCCGGTCTACCTCTCGGAGCCGCTGCTCAAGACGACGAACATGCGGCGGAACGCCAGGCCGCTTCCGGCGCAGCAGCTGCTGTATCCCTGTACCGCGGTCGTCGAGATCGCCGACCAGGTACGGGGCGCCGTGCCCAACTACATGCCCGGCGAGAACCCCTTCCTGAAGGAGTACGGCGCCGAGTTCAACCTTCCCGAGGTGGCGACCCGTGGCGGGGCGGCGACGACGTATCCGGAATTCCAGTCGCAGCTGAAGGGGGCCGGCCGCGTGCGCAACGCGCCGCAGTCCGGACGGCCCTAGCGGTCGGTCCGCTGGTCGTGCGTCAGCCGGCTCCGGGCCAGCGCCAGGACGGCATCGAGCATGGCCGGCGTGAGCCGGCCCGTGTTCGTGTTCTGCCGGCTGGGGTGATAGCTCCCGACCAGCACCGGCAGGTCGTCTCCCATGTCGACGACCGCGCCGTGGCCGAACGCCGGCCGCGGCGTGAACGTCCGCCCGAGCCCCTGGCACACCTGCAGCCAGGCGTCGAACGCCAGCCCGCCGAGCGCCAGCACCACC
>CANIAI010000315.1 GCA_947465275.1 Acidobacteriota bacterium
CACGCGTATCTCTCGACCGACGCCTTCATGGACGCGGTCGACGCCGAACTGAAGACCCGCATGGGTCTGTAGTCCGTACGCCAGATCAGACGGGGCGGACCCGCGACGTCCGCCCCGTCGCCCCAGTCAGGCCCGTGATGCCCCCACGATCACGCCGCTCCCGTCGCCCCTCCCGCGCCGCCGCCCGGCAGTACCACATCTACGTCATCGAACTCTCGCGCGACTGCACGTCGGTTCCGTGTGCATACGCGCCGCTCTACGTCGGCCAGACGGCGCACACGCCCGAGGAGCGCTTCGATCAGCACAAGGCTGGCGGGCGCCTGGCGGCGGGGAAGCCGCACCGCTACGGGGTGAAGCTGCGCTACGACCTGATGGCCGGCATTGGTCCGTTCACGACGCGCACGGACGCCGAGGCCGCCGAGCAGGCGCTCGCGCAGGCGCTCGAAGCGCGCGGCCACGTCGTGTTCTGGGGATAGCGCTCCGGGGATGCCGCCCGGACGGCGTCAGCGCCCCTGCGGCGTGGTGACCAGGCGGCTCGTGTCGAACCCGTTCGCGCGCGCCACGGCGTGGGCCGCGTCGATCGCGGGCTGGTCGAGCACCGGCGTGCGTGACAACAGCCACAGGTACGAGCGGTCGGGTGTGCCGACCAGCGCCCAGGCATACCCCGACTGCAGGCCCTCGCCAGACCCCGGGCCAAGCCCGAGCACCCAGTAGTCACCCCACACCATCGGCAGAAACGAGAGGACGGCCGGCGCGAAGCGCACCTTCAGCCGGGCGTTGGTCGCGGTGTCGACGATGCGGGCGACGCCGCGCGCGCTCGTCACGCTGCCGTCGGCCTGCCGGCAGCGGTTGATCACGTCGAGCCGCCCGTCGGGGCGCCGCCGGTACTCGGCCATGACGTCGCCGGCGCACTGCCGCTGAAATCGGTTGGGATACCGCGCCAGTTCGTACCACGTCCCGAGATAGCGGTCGAGATCGACGCGCTCGACCGTGCGAACAGCGGTGCCGTCGGGCGGCGAGGCCGGCGCCGGGCCGGTGCCCTGAGCGTCGACGGCGGCGGCGAACCCGAGTACCGACGTCAGCACGACCAGCAGGAGGGCGCCGGTGGGATGCAGGGCGCTCATGCGGCCCTCCCGCGAGGAGTGCGCGCGAGGCTGGCCCGCGTCACCGCGTGCCGCTGCTCGAAGGCGCCTCGCAGGGCGCGCGCGACGAGCGGCGCGGCGAACCGCCCGAGACGACCGCCCGGCAGCGCGAACTCCACCTGGTCCTCGAGGATGCTGGCGTCAGCGCCGTCGGGACGCACGGTATGGGTGTGGCGCCAGAAGGCGAAGGGGCCGGCTACCTGGTCATCACGAAACCGGACCCCTGGCTCGAACCCGTGGTGCAGCGCGACCCACCGGAACGCGACGGGACCCACGCCGAACCGGAGGACGACCCGGCTCCCGTCACGCAGGCTGCCGTCGCTCGACTCGACCCGGACGAAGGGCGAGCGGGGCAGCAGGTCGGCGAGCGCCTCGGGCCGTTCGTGCCAGGCGAAGAGGTCGGCGGCCGGGACGTCGAAGCGCGAGCGATGGACGAACAGGTAGGGTGTCATCAGGACCTCGCATTGAGTATCTGGCAATCTGACGTGAGTGCGAGTAAAATAGATCCCATGCTGTCACCGACGCTGGAAGAAGGGCTGCGGTCGTATTCCATCGGTCCGCAGGTGCGGGCCCTCCGCCTCAAGAAGAAGATGGGGCTGGTCGAGCTGGGCAAGCACACGGGGCTGTCGCCGGCCATGCTGTCCAAGATCGAGTGCGGGCGCCTCTTCCCGACGCTGCCGACGCTGCTGCGGATCGCGCTCGTGTTCAGCGTCGGGCTCGACTTCTTCTTTGCCGGTCCTCGCAAACGGCCGGCCGCCACGGTCGTCCGCCATGGCGAACGGCTCCGCTTTCCGGAGGTGCCCGGCGGCAAGGACATCACCTACCACTTCGAGCCGCTCGACTTCGGGGCCGACGAGCGCCGCCTGAACGCGTACTTCGCCGAGTTCCTCCCGCCGCCTCCCTCGGGCAAGATGCGCACCCACACGCACAGCTGTGGGGAGTTCATCTACGTGCTGACCGGCACCCTCGTCGTCCGGCTCGAGGAATACGAGCACGTCCTCGATGTCGACGACTCGATGTACTTCGACCCGGGGGTGCCGCACAGCTACCACCGCAACGGGACGAAGAAGTGCACGGCCGTGGTGGTGACGACCGTCTGAAGCGCCGTGGTAACCTCGCAGACGGTGACCACGACGCCTCCCGAACGGCCGAACGCCTCGCTGCTCCCGGTCTTTCTCATCGTCCTCGTCGACGTCTTCGGGATGACCCTCGTCATCCCGCTCCTGGCCATCTACGCCGAGACGTTCCACGCGACGCCGCTCCAGGCGACGCTGTTGATCACGGTCTTCGCCGCCTGCCAGCTCGTGTCGGGACCGCTGATCGGCCACGCCTCCGACCGGGTCGGCCGCAAGCCGATGCTCATCATGAGCCAGATCGGCACGTTCATCGGCTTCATCGTCCTCGCGCGCGCCAACGCGCTCTGGATGATCTATCTGTCGCGCATCATCGACGGGGCGACCGCCGGCAACCTCTCGCTGGCGCAGGCCTACATTGCTGACAACACGGCGCCCGAGAACCGGGCCCGCTCATTCGGCCTCATCGGCATCGCGTTCGGTCTCGGGTTCTTCATCGGACCGTCGCTCACCGGCTTCCTCTCGGACCGCTACGGGCTCACGGCGCCGATCTACCTCGCGTCGGTGATGTCGGCGACGAGCATCCTGGCGACCGCGACGCTGCTGCGCGGCGGTCGCAGCCATGCGCCGGTGTCGACTGACCGCTGGGCTGCCTTCAGGGTCAACACCTACAGCCGGTATTTCGCCCGTCCTGAACTGCGCAGCCGGCTCCTGCAGTTCCTGTTCTTCATGCTGTCGTTCTCGATGTTCATCTCGGGCTTCGCGCTGTTCGCCGAACGCCGGTTTACCTATCAGGGGCACCCCTTCGGCCCGCGCGAGATCGGCTACGTCTTCGGCTTCGTCGGGCTGCTGGGCATCATCCTGCAGGGCGCGCTCATCGGGCGGCTGGTGAAGAAGTTCGGGGAGGCGCCGCTCGTGATTGCCGGCTTCGCGTCGGTGGTGATCGGCTACGCCATGCTCGGCTTCGTCACCTCGACGATCCTGCTGCTGCTGACGGCCGTGATCTCCGGGTTCGGCAACGGCGTGCTCCGTCCGGCGCTGACCAGCCTCATCACGCATCAGGCCGAGCGGCACGAGCAGGGGGTGGTGCTCGGCATCAGCCAGGCCCTCACGTCGATCGCCTCGATCCTCGCGCCGGTGATCGCGGGCGTGCTCATCCAGCACAGCCTGCTGCGCGAGTGGGCCTGGCTGTCGGGTGCCATGGCGCTGGTCGGCTGGGTGCTCGCCACCACCGGCGGCCACCGCGAGAGCCCGGGCCTGCGCGCCAGGGTCGCCGAGGCGTAAGACACACGGATGCGGATTCGCCCCGCGACGCGCGCCGACCTGCCGGTCCTCGGCCGGCTCGGCGCGTCGCTGATGCGCCTGCACTACGGCTTCGACCCCGACCGGTTCATGGCGCCGCCGCCCG
>CANIAI010000316.1 GCA_947465275.1 Acidobacteriota bacterium
GGATGGCGCCGTCGTCACCATCACCGTCGCGCTCGACGGGGTGCGTGATGGCCCGGGTGGCGTGGACGACTTCCAGCACCTCGTGCTGCCGGGCACCTTCACCAACCTCACGTCGGTGCTCTTCACGGGCATCCGCGCCGGGCAGGTCACCGGCGGCATGGCGTTCGACAACGTCGAGTACACCCTGTCGGTGGCCGAGACGCTGCCGCTCTGCACCTGGGCGCCGAATCCGGCGGAAGTGCCGACCGCGCAGATGCTGAACCCGACCAGCGGCGCGACGGTGCTGGGCGTCGTGACGCTCTCGGCGAACGCCACCGACAACGTCGCCGTGACCAGCGTGCAGTTCAAGGTCGACGGCGTCGCGGTCGGCGGCGCGCTCACGAGCGCTCCCTACACCGCGCAGTGGGACACGACGGTCATCAACGACGGCACCCACACGGTGAGCGTCGAGGCGAAGGACGCCATCGGCCACGTCGGCACCGACCAGGTGACGGTCACCGTGCGGAACCACTCGGTCGCCTCGAACGACCCGCACTTCCTCGAGTTCGACGGCATCGACGACTTCGTCAACGTGAGCGACAGCGACGCGCTCACGTTCAGCACCGGCACCGTCGACCATCCGTTCACGGTCGAGACGCTGTTCCGCCCCGACGCCATGACGCGGCACCAGCTGGTCGGCAAGTGGGGCCAGAACGCCGGCGTCCGCGAGTGGAAGCTGCAGGTCGTCTCCGGCTACCTCCAGTTCGCGATGATGGACCCGAGCACCGGCGCGCAGATCTTCGCGATGACGAGCGCGCCCCAGACGGCGCTCGTCGGCAACTGGCACCACGTGGCCGTCACCTACGACGGCCGCGGCGGCGCGACCGCGGCGAACGGCCTCATCATCTACGTCGACGGCGTGGCGCTCCCGCTCGCGCGGCAGAACAACGCCGCCTACGTGGCGATGGAGAACACCAGCGCGCCGGTCGCGATCGGCCGCGAGGGTCCGTCGTGGTATCAGTACGACGGCGGCATCGACGAGATGCGCGTCTGGAACGTGGTCCGCACCCCGGCCCAGCTCCAGGCGGCGCGCCTCACCGAGGTACCGACCGCCGAGGTGGGCCTGGTCGCCTACTGGCGCTTCAACGAGGGGGCTGGCGGCACCACCGGCGACGGCACGAACGGTGACCACTGGGGCGCGCTGACCAACGGTCCGCTCTGGATGGCGGGCGGCCCGCTCGCGCCCGTCGTGGTCGACACGACCGCCCCGGTGATCAGCACCGTCGGCACCAGCAACCTCACCAGCACCGGCGTGACGATCTCGTTCACGACGAACGAGTCGACCACCGGGGTCGTGTCGTGGGTCGCGGGCGCCGCCTGCCCGTGCACCGATGCCACCGACGCGGTGACGAGCACCGTGCACACCATCACGCTGAGCGGCCTGACGCCGAACACGCTGCACACGTTCACGGTGAAGGCGACCGACGTCGCCGGCAACCCGACGGTGGGGCCGACCGCGACGTTCACCACCCTGGTGCCGCCGCCCGACGTGACGAACCCGGTGGTGGCCTTCACCGCGCCCACCGGCGGCACCGTCACCGGCACGCTGACGGTGCAGGCGACGGCGAGCGACAACGTCGGCGTCGTGAGTGTGCAGTTCCTGCTCGACGGGCAGCCGCTCGGGGCGCTCGACACGACCGCGCCCTACACGGCCTCGTGGAACACCACGACTGCGACCGAGGGCATTCACGTGCTCACCGCGCAGGCGCGTGACGCGGCCAGCAACGTCGGCACCGCGACGGTCACCGTCAACGTGGCGAACCTCGTCGTGCAGAACCCGCACTACGTCGAGTTCGACGGCGTCGACGACTTCATCCAGGCGGGCGACGTCGATGCGTTCACCTTCGGCACCGGCACCGCGGACCGGCCGTTCTCGCTCGAGATGTGGCTGCGCCCGGATGCGATGACCCGCAGCCAGATGATCGGCAAGTGGGGCGCCACGGCGGCCTCCCGCGAGTGGAAGCTGGCGGTCGTGTCGGGCTACATCCAGATGGGGCTCTACGATGCCAGCACGGCGCAGCTCGTGTGGGGCATGACGAGCACCGCGCAGACCGGGCTGGTCGGCGCGTGGCACCACCTGGCGGTGACCTACGACGGTCGCGGGGGCGCGACGGCGGCCAACGGCATCACCATCTACATCGACGGCCTCGCCGTCCCGATGGTGCGGCAGAACAGCGCCACCTACGTGGCGATGGAGAACACCACGCAGCCGATCTGGATGGGCCGCGAGGGTCCGGGCTGGAACCAGTACGACGGCGGCATGGACGACCTGCGTCTCTGGAGCCTCGTGCGCACCGGCGCCGAGATCGCGTCGCTCCGCACCTCGGAACTGACCGGGGTCGAGCCTGGCCTGGTGGGCTACTGGAAGTTCAACGAGGGCACCGGCACGGCGGCGTCCGACAGTGCGCCGAACGCCAACGCCGGCACGCTGCAGCTCGGCACCGCGTGGGGCAACGGCGGTCCGCTCGGCGCGGCCGTGGTCGACACGACGCCGCCGGTCATCAGCGGCCTCTCCACCAGCGGCATCACGAGCACGAGCGCCCTGATCGGCCTCACGACCAACGAGGCGACGACGGCCGCGGTGGCGTACGTCGCCGGGCTCTCGTGCCCGTGCAGCACGGTCAACGACGCGACGAGTGCCACCGTTCACACCATCCCGCTCACGGGGCTGACGCCGAACACGCTCTACTCGTTCACGGTGACGGCCACCGACGCGGCCGGCAACCCGACGACCGCGACGACGCTCAGCTTCACGACGCTGGTGCCGCCGCCCGACACGACGAACCCGGTCGTCACGATGGTGCGCCCGACGGGCGGCACGGTGGTCGGCACGATCGTGGTGCAGGCGAACCCGACCGACAACGTGGGCGTCGTCAGCGTGCAGTTCCTGCTCGACGGGGCGCCGCTCGGCGCGCTGGTGACCGCCGCGCCCTGGCAGGTGTCCTGGGATACGACGGCGGCGGCTGAAGGGCTCCACACGATTACCGCGCAGGCGCGTGACGCGGCCAACAACCTCGGCACGGTGGCGGTGAACGTGACGGTCGCGAACCTGGTGCCGCGCACGCCGTTCTCCCTCGAGTTCGACGGCGTCGACGACTTCGTGCAGGTCGCCGACCACAGCGCACTCACCTTCAGCACCGGGACCGCGGATCAGGCGTTCACGGTCGAAGCGTGGATTCGCCCGGATGCGATGACCCGCAACCAGATCCTCGGGAAGTGGGCCGACACCGCGGCGACGCGTGAGTGGAAGCTGGCGGTGGTCTCCGGCTTCCTGCAGATGTCGCTCGGCGATGCCACGACGGGCGCGCAGGTGTTCGGGATGACCAGCACGTCGCAGGCGGGCCTGGTGGGTGCGTGGCACCACCTCGCCGTCAGCTACGACGGGCGGGGCGGCAGCACGGCGGCCAACGGCCTCACCATCTACATCGATGGCGTGGCGGTGGCGATGGCGCGCCAGAACAGCGCGACCTACGTCGCCATGCGGAACACCACGGCGCCGCTCTCGATCGGTCGTGAGGGGCCGTCCTGGAACCAGTTCGATGGCGGCATGGACGATGTCCGGATCTGGAA
>CANIAI010000317.1 GCA_947465275.1 Acidobacteriota bacterium
AGCGGAGCGTCCACAGCAGCCTCATCTGTTTCGTGTTTTGTTCGCTACGGAGCGTAACACGAAGCCGGAGGCCGGCGCGGCGCGGGTGAGTTAGGCGGCCGGGTTGGCGGCCACCGCGGCCCGCCACCAGTCGAGCAGCTCGTCGAGCATCCGTTCGAACGGGATCTCGGGCTGCCAGGCGGTGTGCTCCCGCAGGCGGGATGCGTCGCCGACGAGTACCGGGGTGTCGTGGGGGCGCAGGCGCGCGGGATCGATCTCGACGGCGATCGGTCGGGTCGCACGCGCGAGCAGGCCCTGAAGGACCTCGCGCATGCTGCGCGCCGTGCCAGATGCCACGTTGTACAGCTGTCCCGCCACCCCGGCGCCGGCCAGCAGGTCGTAGGCGCGGACCACATCGCGCACGTCGGTGATGTCGCGTCGCGCGTCGAGGTTCCCGACGCGGATCACCGGCTCGGCGCCGCCCCGCTCGATCAGCGCGATCTGCCGGGCCATGCTCGGCGCCACGAACGCGGCGGTCTGCCGCGGTCCGGTGTGGTTGAAGGAGCGCGTGACGACCACCTCGAGGCCGTCCTCGGTCACGGCGCGCAACCCGAGCCGCTCCTGGGCGAACTTGCTGAGCGCGTAGGGACTCACCGGGTTGACCCGGTCGTCCTCACGGATCGGCCTCTCGGATGGCGCGTACACCGTGGCCGACCCCGTGATGAGCACGCGCGCCCGCAACCGCTCCGCATGCAGTGCCTCGAGCAGGTGGTGCGTGCCGATGACGTTGTTCGCCAGCGGCGTGGCGCTGTCGTGCCACGAGGAGCCGACGTGCGGCGAGCCGGCACAATGGAAGACCACCGCCGGTCGAACCGAGGCAATGGCCGCGTGCACCTCGTCTCGGTGCATCAGGTCGACCCGCTGCCACGTGGCCAGATCCGTGATGGCTGCCGGCGGCGCCGAACGCGCCCAGGCGGTGACGGCGCGGGTGGCGGCGAGGTGCTGCACCAGGTGACTGCCGGCGAAGCCCGCCGCGCCGGTGACGAGGATGCGTTCAGCCACGAGGCGTCCGTTCAGCGGATGGTGTTGCCGAACGCACCGAAGAAGTTCGAGAAGGTGCCGAGCCCGGCAAGCACGAAGGCGACGTTGAAGCGACGGTCCGCCGAGATCGGGAACCCGCTCGACTTCGGATAGTTGTACTTCTGGAACTCGGCCTGCAGCCCGCAGCACTGCGCCATGTAGGTGGCGTGCACGTTCTGGCTGACGACGTAGCCCTGCGAGATGCTCCAGCTGAGGCCGTAGTTGGCCGCCAGCCGCCCGCCGCGGAAGCGGGCCTGGGTGTTGGAGGAGAGATACTCGTCGGCCTTGACGGCCGAGAAGAGGTGTCGGCGGCTGTAGTTCAGCCCGGTCGAGAGGCGTGACGCGTTCACGTTGCTGCCGAGCGTCAGCACCTGGAGCCCGCCGCCCGACACGTCGTATTCGACGCGGGCGTTGCTGTCGATGGTCGTGCTCGGCGAGAACCGGACGTTGAGACTCAGCGGCGACAGGTCGACGGCGCTCCGTGACGTCGAGGCGCTCGAGTAGGTGGTGTCGAACTGGCTCGACTGCGGGTTCGAGTAGTAGGTCTGCTGCAGCCCCACGGTGAGGAACTCGCGCGTCTGGCCGGCGGCGCCATCGATGCCGCGGCCGCGATAGAAGAAGCGGTTGTTCACCCCGTACGTGAAGCGACCGGCGCCGGCCACGACATAGTCGGAGATATCCGAGAGCAGCGGCGTGCTCGTCTGCCCCTTGAAGCTCGTCGTGTAGTCGACGGCGAACGTCGGCTCGACGACGTGCTTCAGCCGCTCCGCGAAGCCGCTGTCCGTCAGTTCCCAGATGCGCGTCGCCACGGGACCGACCACGTCGGTGCGCACCGACAGGTACTGCCGCAGGTACGACTCGGGCACCACCCGGCGCGTCGCGTCGAAGCTGCGGGAGTAGTAGGTGGTGCGATAGCTGGCGCTCGAGTTGATGGAGAGGAACGTCAGGCGCGACAGCGGGGCGCGGATGGCGGGCGCGACGTCGACCCGCGTCAGGCTGTTGTCGAGCGTCACGACGCCGTCCGAGATCGACCGGTACGGCAGGTGGGCCAGCTCGCTGCTCATCGACCCGTAGACGCTGTTCGACAGCAGGCGGCGGGGGGCGATGTTCGCCGTGATCCGCGGGGTGCCGCCGTAGACGAGCGAGTGGGTCGCATCGCTGAACGTCTCGTTCCGCTGGAACAGCGCGCTGGTCGCGAGGGGACCGTTGACGCTGCTCAGGCCGGCCTCGACGACCCGGTTGCGCCGTGTCGCCTGGTAGAGACTCTGGTAGTAGAGCTGCTGCGTCAGGATGTCGGAGAAGTACTCGACCCGCATGTGCGCGCGGGCGGTCCGGTTCAGCACGTGCATGGCGTTGCCGGTGATCTCGAGGCTGTTGCTCGAGGGGAGCACCGACGTCACGCCGCCGGAGGTGAAGGTTGTCTCGTGCCGCGCGAAGCGGTAGACCCGGATGGCACCCGACGACTGCGGGGCCGCGACGTACCGGTACTCGCCGCCGAACCCCTGGCCGCTGCGGGTGAACCAGTCGTGGAAGAACGTGGCGTCCTGGCTGCGGTCGATCGCCCAGAAGAAGGCGTTGCTCACCGCCTGGCCCCGGACGGTGGACGTGCCGTACGTCGGCAGCAGGAAGCCGGTGGCGCGGTCGTCGTCCTGGATCGGGTAGTAGAGCACCGGCAGGTAGAAGAGCGGCACCCCCTTCACGCGGAGCAGCGTGTTGCGGGCGATGGCGTACTCATCGAGGTTCAGGGTGACGCTGCCACTGGTTACCTCCCAGCGCGGCGTCGGCTGCACGCAGGTGGTGAAGCCGCCGCGGGTCACGCGATAGCGACGCGGCGCGAGCTTCTCGAGCGTCTCCCCGTAGAAGTACACGTCGGGATCCTGGTCGCCGAATGGCAGGCGGTCGACCTTGGGGCCGAGCGAGAGGATGCCCGACGCCGACGAGAACGTGCCGGTGCCGGTCTTCGTGTCGTAGTCGACCCGGTCGGCCGAGATGCGGCCCTCAGGACTCGAGAAGACCACGTTGCCGGTCGCGACGAGGCGGTTCGTGTCGGTGTAGAGGTTCACCTCGTCCGCATAGAAGCGGACGGTGTCACCTTCGATCTCGACCTCACCGGTCAGGCGCAGGTGTGTCGACGAGACCTGCTCGAGCCGCCACTGAGTGTACTTCTTGAAGATGCCGAGGAGGGGCGACGGCGACTCGCTGGCAGGGGCGGGTTGGGCGTCCTGCGCCGCGGCGAGCGGCCCGCCGACTCCCAGCAGGAGGCACGCACAGAGGAACGAACGCAGGATCCGCACGGAATCACCGCAGGATAGCACGCGCCCTCAGGGCATCGCGTACGGCGCCGGCGAGGAAGATCGAGCCCGCAACACAGGCGAAGGGCGCATGCGCGAACACGGCGTCGAGCGCCGCGGACGGGTCGGGTTCGACCCGCACGTCGGTCGCGGGGGAGACCGTCGACACCCGCGCGGCGAGCTCGTCGGCCGGCAGCGCCCGCGCGGTCGGCGCGGCCGTGGTGACGACGGCGCCGCAGGCGGGCAG
>CANIAI010000318.1 GCA_947465275.1 Acidobacteriota bacterium
CAGAGGTCACCTCGATTGAACGGGCTGTCGTCCGGCTCGGCACCACCGCGGTGCGACAGGCGGTGCTCGCCATCTGCTTCGCGGAATGGGCGCAGCCAGGCGCCGGCAGCTCGGGCCTCCACGAGGTGCGGCACGCCGTCACGACCGCCGTCCTGGCCCGCCACCTGGCGGCGCAGGTCTGCGTCGACGGCGACGTCGCCTTCACGCAGGGGTTGCTGCATGACATCGGACGGCTGGTGCTGCTTCGGCTGCGCGGCGAGTTCGTGCGGCGGGGCGGTGCCGCCCCCTCGGTCGAGGAGGTGACGCGGGTGGTGGCCGACCAGCACGCCCACGTCGGCGGTCTCGCCATGCAGTTGTGGGGACTGCCGACGCTGCTGCGGGAAGCCGTGCGCTGGCACCACGAGCCGTTGTCGGCCCCTGAGCATCCGCGCGCCGCGGCGGTGATCTACGTGGCCGATCGCCTGAGCCACCGCTGTCAGCACGACGAGGAGCCGGAGGCGCCGCCGCTGGCGGAGGACCCGGTCTACCTGGCGCTCGGACTCACCCCCGAGTGGCTCGCCCGCTGCGACGCGGACGCGCCCGCCCTGCTGCAGCCGGTCGAGCAGTTCGTCGTCCACTGAACGGGGGTGCGCCCGGTCGTCCCGGGTGCGTGCCGCTCACCTGAAGATGCCGCGGATGCCACGGCCGATGGCGCCGAGCAGCGACTGCACGGCCCGCTGCGCCTGCTGCTTCAGCGTCCCCTGGTGCACCGGGCAGAGCCGCGTCGGGATGTCGTCGCCCTCCTTGAAGTACTCGGTATAGCCGGGGCAGCCATCGAGCGCCTTCAGGTACGACACGCGACAGAGTTCCGCCGTCTCCAGGCCCGCCGGCGGCGCGATCGCCTCGGCCGGCAGCTGCCTCGCGGTGCGGCGCATGAACTCGGCCCAGATTGGCAGCGCGACCCGCGCGCCCGAGCCGCCATCGCGAATCCGCTCCGGCTGATCGAAGCCGACCCACACCGCCACCACCGCCGACGAGGAGAAACCGACGAACCAGGCGTCGTGGTAGTCGTTCGTCGTGCCCGTCTTGCCGCCCACCGGTCCGCGCACCCCGAAGCGGCGCGCGGACGCGCCGGTGCCGCGATTCACGACGTCCTGCAGCATCGTCACCATCTGGAACGCGACCTGCGGCGACAGCGCCTCGTCACGCTCCACGCGCGTGCGATAGACCACGTCGCCATCGGCGTCGCGCACGTCGGCGAGCGCCCGGGGACGCGCGCGGCGTCCGAGCGTCGGGAACACGGTATAGGCCGCCGCCAGGTCGAGCGGCGTCACCAGGCCGCTGCCGAGCGCCAGCGACGGGACGGCCGGCTGGTCCTCGAGGCCGACATCGCTCGCGAGCCGCACGACGGGGCCGGCCCCGATGCGCTGCTGCAGCCGCACGGCCGCCGCGTTGCTCGACTCGATGAGCGCCTCGCGCAGCGTCAGCGTGTCGCGCTCCCCTGCCCGCTCGTCACGGGGAATCCAGATGCCCTCGGGGGCGTCGACGGCCACGGCCCGCAGCCCGTCGATGACCGACACGGGCGAGAGCCCGCGCTCGAGCGCCGCGGCGTAGAGGAAGGGCTTGAACGCCGAGCCCGGCTGCCGGCGGCTGCGTACAGCGCGGTTGAACGGCGTCGTCGCGAAATCGCTCCCGCCGACCATCGCGAGGATGTTGCCGGTGGCCGGGTCGAGCGCTACCAGGGCCGCCTGCAGCCCGCGCACGCCGACGCGCCGCAACCCGTCACGCACCGACGCCTCGGCGGCATCCTGCAGCTCGGGAACGAACGTGGTGCGCACCTGCCAGTCGGGCGGGTTGTCACCCCCGTAGATGTCGCGGAACTGCTGCCGCAGGAACTCGCGCGCGTAGCCATGGCGCTCGACCGCGGCCGGCGGCTGGGGACGGATGCGGATCCGCTCGGCGCGCGCGGCGGCCTCCTGGCCCGGGGTGATCTTCCCCTCCTCGCGCATCCGCTGCAGCACGACGAAGCTGCGGCGCCGCGCGGCATCGAGATGCGTCCAGGGTGAGTACGCGGCCGGGGCGCGGATGATGCCGGCGATGAGCGCCGCCTCGCCCACGGTCAGGGCCGACGCCGGCTTCCCCAGCATCTTCTGCGACATCGCCTCGACGCCGTAGATGCCGCCGCTCAGGTAGACGCGGTTGAAGTAGAGCTCGAGGATCGCGCGCTTCGTCAGGACGATCTCGAGCAGCACGGCGTAGATCGCCTCCTTCGCCTTGCGGCCGACCGTCCGCTGGTTCGAGAGGAAGAGGGTGCGCGCAAGCTGCTGGGTCAGCGTGCTGCCCCCCTGGCGGCCGCCCCGGGCGCGCAGGTTGACGAGGGTGGCCCGGCCGACGGCGATCGGGTCGATGCCGGGGTGCCGGTAGAACCGGTGGTCCTCGACGGCAATCACCGCGTCCTTGAAGCTGGTCGAGATCCGCTCGAAGGGCACGTCGCGCCGCTGCTCGTCGAGTCGGAACCACGGCCGGCCCGCGGCGTCATAGAAGGTCGTGTCCCCGACCCCGCGCGTCAGCTTGTACACCGACCAGGCGGCCCGTCCCGTCCAGGCCACCACCGTCAGCAGGACGGCCAGCCCCACGCCCCCGCCGATGACGAGCAGCCAGTCACGCCGGGAGAGGCCCCGCAGGGCCGAGAACCGCATCGGCAGCACGGTACACCGGCTGCGGCCTCAGTGCTACGCTGTCGGGGCGATGACCACGCGAATCGTTGCGCTGCTGCTGGCGCTCACGGCGGCCGGGCTCGCCGCACAGGCCCCCGTCACTCCTGCTGTTCCGTCCACCCCTGCCGCGCAGGAGCGCGACTTCCTCAGCCGCGTCCGCCGCCTCACCGTCGAGGGACGCCGCGCCGGCGAGGGCTACTGGTCGGCCGACGGGAAGCGGCTCGTCTTCCAGAGCGAGCGGGAGCCGGGCAACCCCTTCTACCAGATCTATACGCTCGACCTCACGAGCGGCGACACCGCGCGCGTGTCACCCGGGGTCGGCAAGACCACCTGCGCCTTCTTCCGGCCGGGCACCGACCAGATCCTCTTCGCCTCGACACACCACGATCCGACGTCACGGCATCAGCAGCAGGAAGAGCTCGACTTCCGCGCCTCGGGCCAGCAACGCCGCTACGCGTGGGACTACGACCCTGAGCTCGACATCTACGCCTACAGCGAAGGCGCGAAGACGTACACCCGGCTGACGACGGCGACGGGCTATGACGCCGAGGCGAGCTACTCGCCGGACGGGCAGTGGATCGCCTTCTCGTCGATGCGTGACGCCTACAACCGGACGCTCTCGCCTGCCGAGCAGAAGCAGCGCGAGGTCGACCCGAGCTACTTCGGCGAGATCTACCTGATGCGCGCGGACGGCTCGGAGCAGCGCCGGCTGACGAACACCCCGGGCTACGACGGCGGACCGTTCTTCTCGCCCGACGGCACGCGCATCATCTGGCGCCGTTTCGACGAGGCGGGGCTCATCGCGAACATCTGGACGATGACGCTGGATGGCTCGGACGCGAAGCAGCTCACCGACTTCGGGTCGATGAGCTGGGCGCCCTACATCCACCCGTCGGG
>CANIAI010000319.1 GCA_947465275.1 Acidobacteriota bacterium
ACGGGTCCCGGTGCGGGGCGGGCGAACCCGCCCGCCAGACTAGACGGTGACCGGCGCGGGCGCGGTGACCGGGTCGAGGAACGGCATCATGGCGCGCAGCTTCGTGCCGACCACCTCGATCGGGTGGTTCACGTCGGCCTGGCGCATCTGCTTGAAGTTCGGGATGCCCGCCTCGTTCTCGGCGATCCACTTGCGCGCGAACTCACCCGACTGGATGTCGGCGAGGATCTGGCGCATCGCTTCCTTGGTCTGCTCGGTGATGATGCGCGGACCCGCGGTGTAGTCGCCGTACTCGGCCGTGTCGCTGATCGAGTAGCGCATGTAGCCGAGGCCGCCGCGATACATCAGGTCGACGATCAGCTTCAGCTCGTGCAGGCACTCGAAGTACGCGACCTCGGGCTGGTAGCCGGCGTTGATCAGCGTCTCGAAGCCCGCCTTGACGAGCGCCGCGGTGCCGCCGCAGAGCACGGCCTGTTCACCAAACAGGTCGGTCTCGGTCTCTTCGGTGAAGGTCGTCTCGATGACCCCGGCGCGGGTGCAGCCGATGCCGCGCGCGTACGACATCGCGAGTGCCTTTGCCTTGCCGGTCGCGTCCTGGTGCACCGCGAGCAGGCCGGGGGTGCCGCCGCCTTCGGTGAAGACCTCGCGGACACGGTGGCCCGGCGACTTCGGGGCGATCATCGTCACGTCGATGTCGGCCGGGGGCACGATGCAGTCGAAGCGGATGTTGAAGCCGTGGGCGAACATCAGCATCTTGCCCGCGGTCAGGTGCGGCCGGATCTCGGTCTCGTAGACCTTCTTCTGGCGCGTGTCGGGGATGAGGATCATGATGACGTCGGCCCAGGCCGCGGCATCGGCGACGGTCATGACGCGAAGCCCCGCGGCGGTCGCCTTGGCGACCGACTGGCTCGTGGCCGGGAGCCCGACGGCAACCTCGACACCCGAGTCCTTGAGGTTGAGCGCGTGGGCGTGCCCCTGCGACCCATAGCCGATGATCGCCACCTTGCGCTGGCGGATCAGGCTGAGGTCCGCGTCCTTGTCGTAGTACATCGTCGCCATCTACTCTGCTCCTCCGAAGTAATCCGTCTGTGACACGAGCTGCGCGCTAGACCAGTTGCGCGGCCGAGAGGGCCGTGTCGCCGCGGCGCATGGCCACCTGGCCGGTGCGCACCATCTCGATGATGCCGAGCGGCTCGAGCCGCGCGATGACCGCGTCGACGTTCGGCGGCTCGCCCGTGATCTCGAGCGTCATCGTCTGTTCGCCGGTGTCGACGATGTGCGCCCGGGTCTCGTCGACGATGCGCAGCAGCAGCCCGCGATCGTGCCCGGCCACCGCCACCTTGACGAGCGCGAGGTCACGCGCCACCGAGGGGGTCGCGCCGAGGTCTTCGACCTGCAGCACGTTGACGAGTTTATACAGGTACGCCGTGACGCGCTCGGCGCTCACCTGGTCGCTGTCGATGACGACCGTCATCCGCGAGATCCCGGGTTCGGCGGTCCGGCCGACGGTGAGCGACTCGATGTTGAACGCGCGGCGGCGAAACAGGTTCGCCACGCGGTTGAGCACGCCAGGTTTGTCTTCGACGAGCGCGACCAGTGTGTGATGCATCTTGAAGTCCCGTAAAACGAACGTGGCGGCCTAGATCGGGTCGTCGGCGGTCTCGACGAGCACCGACGGTTCCGGGCGGCGAATCATCTCGTGCAGGTCGGCCCCGGCCGGCACCATCGGGTAGACGGCATCTTCCTGCTCGACGCGGAAGTCGATGACGACCGTGCCCTCGGCCGCGCGCGCCTGCTCGACGATGCCCTGCACGCCCGGACGGTTGTCGACCCGCAGGCCGAGCAGCCCGTGCGCCTCGGCGATCTTCACGAAGTCGGGGCTGCGCAGCGGCGTCGCCGCGTAGCGCCGTTCGTAGAAGAACTCCTGCCACTGGCGGACCATGCCGAGGTAGCCGTTGTTGATGATCGCCACGTTGACCTTCACGCCTTCCTGCGCCGCGGTGCACAGTTCGGCCTGCGTCATCTGGAAGCCGCCGTCGCCGACCACCGCCCAGACCTCGGCGTCGGGACGCGCCATCTTGGCGCCGATCGCGGCCGGCAGCGCGAAGCCCATCGTCCCGAGACCGCCCGACGTGATGAGCGAGCGCGGGGTCTCGTGCTTGTAGTACTGCGCCTCCCACATCTGGTGCTGGCCGACGTCGGTGACGACGACCGCCTTCCCTTCCGTGATGCGCCAGATGTCGTTGATGACGTGTGCCGCGTAGAGGTGACCGTTGTCGGGCAGCGACTGGATGTCGCGCACCGCGGTGTCACCCTTCATCGAGCCGATGTACTTCAGCCACGCGCCGTGATCGGCCGGGCCGAGGGTGTCGAGCAGGTCGCGGAGCGTCTCGCGGAGGTCGCCCAGGATGGCGACGTCGGCGACGACGTTCTTGTTCAGCTCGGACGGGTCGATGTCGATGTGGATCTTCTTGGCGTTGACCGCGTAGGTCTTGAGGTTGCCGGTGACGCGGTCGTCGAAGCGCATGCCGAAGGCGAGCAGGAGGTCGGCCTCCTGGATGGCATGGTTGACCCACGATTCACCGTGCATGCCCATCATGCCGATGTTGAGCGAGTGGCTCGCCGGGAAGCCGCCGAGACCGAGCAGCGTGACCGCCACCGGGATGTTCAGCAGTTCCGCGAACGCCCGCAGTTCCTTGGTGGCGCCGCTCTGGATGACACCCTGGCCGGCCAGGATGACCGGCTTGCGCGCCGCCTTGAGCAGTTCCGCCGCGCGCGCCAGATCCGACTTGCCGATGCGGTGCTCGGGGCGGTAGCCGCGCATGCGCACGACGCTGTCGTCCCACGCCCACTCCATCGAGGCCTGCTGCGCGTCCTTCGTGATGTCGACGAGCACCGGACCCGGACGCCCCGACTTGGCGAGGTGGAACGCCTCCTTCAACGCCGGCATGATGTCTTCGACCCGCGTCACCAGGTAGTTGTGCTTGGTGATCGGCAGGGTGATGCCGCAGATGTCGGTTTCCTGGAAGGCGTCGTAGCCGATGAGTTTGCTCGGCACCTGGCCGGTGATGCAGACCATCGGCGACGAGTCCATCTGCGCGGTGGCGATGCCGGTGACCAGGTTGGTCGCCCCGGGGCCCGAGGTGGCCAGCGCGACCCCTACTTCACCGCTGGCGCGCGCATAGCCGTCGGCCATGTGCGTGGCGCCCTGTTCATGGCGAACCAGGACGTGACGGATGGGATAATCGAGCATCGCGTCGTACGCCGGGAGGATGGCGCCGCCGGGATACCCGAAGACCGTGCGAACACCCTGATGGGCAAGGCATTCCCAGATGATCTGCGCGCCGGTGCGTTGGCTGGACATGGGTGTCAGTGTGCCCTCTTCCATGCACATACGTCAAATTGATAGTCCTTCCCAGACCATAACTAAAGTTAATATGGTCCGGAGCTTGATCGCTCCCCCTCCCCATGAGGATCTTATGAAGACGACCAGCTGGATTCCCGCGTTGTTGTTGTCTGCGCTGACCGCTGCCTGTGGCGGGGGCGCCAACCAGAACCCACCCGCCGCGCAGGAGCCGGCTG
>CANIAI010000320.1 GCA_947465275.1 Acidobacteriota bacterium
CGGACGGACGTAGATCAGCGATTCCTCGACCGGAATCACCATCAGCGTGCCCCACGTCACCTGCGATCCCTGCTGGTTCCAGAGGGTGATCTGGGGCGAGATCTCCTGATCCTGGTTGATGCGCGCGACGACCTGCCGCGGCCCGAAGATCACCTTCTGCTTCGGGAACTGGAAGACACGCAGCTTGCCGTAGTGCTCACCGTCGCTCCGGGCCACCAGCCAGGCGGCAAGGTTGTCCTTGCGCCGCGGCGTGAACGGCAGCATCTGGATGAACTCCGCGTCGTCCTCACCGGGCAGCCGCATGATGGTGTAGTACGGCTGCATCGCGGTGGCGTCGCGATCGTCCTCCGTCGACGGCACCTCCCACTGGTCCTCGCGGTTGTAGAAGGCGGCCGGCTGCGTCATGTGATACGTCGCGTACACCGACGCCTGCAGGCTGAAGATGTCCTCCGGATAGCGGACGTGCGCGCGCAGCGCCGGTGACATCGTGTCGAGCGGCCGGAAGAGGCTGGGGAAGGTGCGCGCGTACGTAGCCGCGATGGGGTCGCTCGGGTCGGCGAGATAGAAGTGCGTCTCGCCGCTGTAGGCATCGATCGTCACCTTCACCGAGTTGCGGATGTAGTTCACGCCGCCGCTCACCGGGGTCGCGTAGGGATACCGGTCGGTCGTGGTGTACGCGTCGTACATCCAGACCAGGCGCCCATCGGCGAGGACGACATACGGGTCGCGGTCGAAGGTGAGGAACGGCGCGATCTCGCGCACGCGTTCGCGGATGTTCCGGTGGAACAGCACACGACTCTCGGGTCCGATCCCGACGTTTAGCAGGATCTGGTACGAGCCGAACCGCATCGCGAAGAGCGCCTTGCGGAGCAGGGAATCGAGCGGCACGCCGCCCGTGCCGTTGTACTGGGTGAAGACGTTGTCGTCGCCGCGGGGATAGTGAAACTCGCGGGTGGCCGTCCGTACGATGACGTAGTCGTTCGACAATTCGCCGAAGTAGATGCTCGGCTCCTGCACCGGCAGTTCGGGCGCGGTCTCGGGCGGCAGGTTGCGGATGAACAGCACCGGCAGCCCTTCGGCCGTCACCTGGTTGACCGGCCCCAGCGTGAGGCCGTAACCGTGCGTGAACGTGAGCCGCTCGTTGACCCACGTGCGGTTCGGGAGGCTCGCGGAGTTCAACTCCCGGGCCGACAGCATGACCTGACGGAGCTGGCCACCGATACGGTAGCGGTCGTTGTCGACGGAGACGAAGTCGTAGTAGGTGCGAATCTCCTGGATCTGCCCGAACGTGTCGAGCAGCGGCTGGTGATCCCAGAGGCGCACGTTGTCGAGCGTCGCGGCATTCCGTGCGATGTCCTGCCGCGTCAGGAGGACATCACCGGACAACTCCTGCGATTCCACCTGATCGAGCGCGAACGCGCCGCGGGTGGCCTCGATGTTGTGCTGGATGTAGGGCGACTCGCGCACCTGCTCGTTCGGCGTGACGATGAAGCGCTGCAGCGCCCCGCTGTACGCCTCGCCGCCGATCGCCACGAGGAAGTACAGCCCCACCGCGACCGGAATCGGCCACCGCTTGGGCGTGACCGCCTGCCAGGCCGACAGGAGCGCGGCCACGACGCAGGCGCCCATCAGGACCAGCGCCGCCGGCATGCGCGCGTGCACGTCCGCGTAGGTCGGACCGAAGATCACGCCCGACGCCCGGACCAGGGTTTCGGCCCGGCCCAGCCACGCACCAAGCGCGAGCAGCAGGAAGAAGAGCGCGGCGAGCGCGGCGACATGGCGACGCGCCTGCGGCGTGAGCACGAGCCGGGCGGGGAAGCCGCCCGTCAGGCTGCCCGAGACGAAGTAGAGGCCCGCCGCCGCAAGGCCGGCGAGCACGACGAGGGCCTGTCCGAAGCCCCGCGCCAGCTGCAGCATCGGCATCGTGAAGACGTAGAACGACACGTCGTGTCCGAGGATGGGATCGACACGGCCGAACGGCACGGCATTCCGCCAGGCGAGCCAGGTCTCCCACTCGCCCGAGACGATGAGTCCCACGATCACGCCAATCGCCAGGGCCGCGAACGGGACGAGACGCTCCATCTGGTGCCGGCCGGGCAGCGTCACCACGACACCCTCGCGAGTCGTGAAGACAGGCCGCACGTCGCTGATCGCCCGCAGGCCAATCCGCAGGTTGAGCACCAGCCACGCGGTCGTCGCGGCGAACGCGATGGCGAAAATCGTGCCCTGCGCGCGCAGGGTCGTCGAGAACACCGGCTGGAACCCGACCTCGCCGAACCAGAGCCAGTCGGTGTAGAAGCCGAGCGCCGACGGCACCGCGAAGAACGCCAGGAGGACGAGCAGCAGAATGGGAAGGCGTCTGATCATGACTGGACCGTGTAAAGGCGGGCGGCCTGTTGGAGGTCGTCCCGGACCTGGCCGGCGAGCGTAGCGGGGAACAGCACCTTCGCGAACGGGCCCCATCCGAGAATCCAGTTGCGCAGTGCCCAGTCATGGCAGACGTTGAGCGTCAGCACGAGCTGGCCATCGGCGCCTTCGCGCACCTCCTGCGACGGGTGCCAGACCCGGGTGCGGACGAACGGCGCCACGCTCGAATCGAACGCGATTTCTGCCCGCTCGGGCGGGCCGCTGTTGACGCCGAGCGAATTCGCGAACACGTCGTCGGCAATCGCCTGCTTCGGCGTGAACGACTGCTTCTCGAGCGAGACCGAGGCGATACGGTCGATCGCGAAGGTGCGAACCGCCTCGTACTCGGGCACGTAGGCGAGCAGGTACAGCCCCCCCTGCGCGAAGGCCAGCCGGTACGGGTGGATCACGTAGTCCTTGGTGCGGCGGCTCTTCACCGAGTGGTACTGCATGCGTACGACGCGGAAGTGCAGCGTGGCTTCCAGCAGGCGTGCGGTGATGTCGCTGACCCCGTCGACCACGCGCGCGCGCGGCCCTGGCTTGGCGACCAGCACCGCCGGCAGGCGGTCGAGGAACTGACGCATGCGCGGCGACAACATCTTCTCCAGACGCCCGAAGGCGTTGGTGAGGTCCCGCTGGAAGGGCGATCCGGCAACCGACTCGAGAATATTGCGGCTGAGGTAGAGGGCGCACAGCTCGGCCAACGTGAACCCCGTCTCGAGTCCCTTGAGCACCTGGCCGTCGAGGTGCCACCGCACCCGCCCCGCGTCGTCATGCTCGTCGTACAGCGGGAAGCCGGCCTCCTGGAGCGCCGCGAGGTCACGGCGAATCGTCCGGGTGGTCACCGTGAGTTCCTGCGCGAGGGCGTCGATCGACACCCCGTGCCGGGATGACTCGAGCGCGTGCAGTACCTTCCACTGCCGGATGACTTCCTGGTTGCGAGGCACGGCTCATCGTAGCCGGTTTCGATGGGCTTCGGCGGACCAGCTGGCCCCGGCGGCGGGAGGTTTGCGACACCGCCCGGCATGCCGGACGCGTTCCCCGCGATCGACCTCCCGCTCGTGCCGCCGTATGCCCCGATGGAGGCGCAGGCCGTACCCCGACTGCCGGTCGGCGAGGGGTGGCTCTTCGAACCCAAGTGGGATGGCTTCCGGTGCCTGGCGTTCCGCTC
>CANIAI010000321.1 GCA_947465275.1 Acidobacteriota bacterium
CACCTCTTCGCCGACGTGAACTACTGGAAGAAGATCGGCGAGGAATACCAGAATCCGCTGATCGTGACCGGCACGGTGATGTTCATGCCGAACTCACGGTCGGGCTTCGTCCAGCGCGAGCAGGAGGTCTACGACTCGTTCGGGCGCCGCCGGGTCGTCCCGGTCCGCACCTACCAGGAACGCAAGGGGTTCGTCCTCCGTCCGAAGTTCGTCTTCATCGACGGGCGCACCGGCACGACGCTCTATTCCGAGACGTTCCGGGAAGAAGTGCTCTACAACGCGAACCAGACCACCCCGGCCCTCTCGTCCTACTTCGAGCTGATGGACCGCCTGATCCCCAACTTCCTGAGCACCCTCAGCAACCAGAAGGTGAAGGGTACGAGGGTGCTCCTGCAGTAGGCTATCCAGCCCGGCAAGATCACCTTGCCGGGGACTTGTCCGCTCTGCTAAGCTCAATACTTTGCGCGGGTCGCCATGCGGCCCACTGAGCGTCTGCCATCGCCCTGCGGGTGTTCAACCCGACGACGCGGCACCGCTTCCAGGCAACCAGGTTAACTGAGGACACGCACGTGTACGCCATCATCCAGGCCAGGGGCCGTCAGCTCAAGGTTTCGCCCGGCGCGGTCGTCGAGATCGACGGGATCCCCGGTGAAACCGGTTCCGCCTTCAACTTCGATCAGGTCCTGCTCGTCGCGAAGGACGCCGGAGAGATCGTGGCCGGTGCGCCGTTCGTCGCCAACGCCAAGGTGGTCGGCGTCATCGATGGCGAGTCGCGTGGCCCGAAGATCCGCGTCTTCAAGAAGAAGCGGCGCAAGGGCTTCCGCAAGACCCGCGGTCACCGGAGCTTCTTCACCCGGGTCCGCATCACCGAGATTCAGCTGTAACGCCGCGAAGGCAGGTACGAAGCAATGGCTCACAAAAAGGGACAGGGCAGCTCGCGCAACGGGCGAGACAGCAACTCGCAGCGACTCGGCGTCAAGGAGCACGACGGCGTGCTCGTGACAGGCGGGTCCATCCTGGTGCGGCAGAAGGGGCGCCGGTTCAATGCGGGGCTGAACGTCGGCCTGGCGAAGGACCACTCGCTGTTCGCGAAGGTGAACGGCAAGGTGCGCTTCGAAGACCACGGCCAGCACGGGCGGCGCATCAGCGTCATCCCGGTCGCGGAATAGCCTTCCCGGCTGCAAGCTCGTCCGATTCGCGCGGGCCGGCACGCCCCTGAGGGGTGCGCGCCGTCCGCGCGAGCCGGTTCACCTGATCGTCCTTCCACCCTCCCGGCTCACCCCGTCCTATACTGAATCCGATGTTCGTCGACGAAGTCGACATCCGCGTCACCGCTGGTGATGGCGGGGGCGGCTGCCTCAGCTTCCGGCGTGAGAAATACGTCCCGCGTGGCGGCCCCGACGGGGGCGACGGCGGGTCCGGCGGATCCGTGTACGTCGTCGCGACGACGAAGAAGAACACGCTGGTCGACTTCCGCTACCACCCGGAGTTCGAGGCGAAGCGCGGCCAGAACGGCCAGGGGTCGAACCGCACGGGCTACTCGTCCGACGACCTCGAGATCTCCGTCCCTGTCGGCACCCTCGTCTTCGAGCGCCCGGGCGAGGACGGGAGCGGTCAGCCACGGCTCATCGCCGACCTCGCAGAGGTCGGTCAGCGCGTGCTCGTGGCGCAGGGCGGGCACGGCGGACGCGGCAACGCGCGATTCGTGTCGTCGACCAACCGGGCGCCACGGCGCACCGAACCGGGCCGGCCTGGCGAGCAGCGCTTCCTTCGCCTGCAGCTGAAGCTGCTCGCCGACGTCGGGCTCGTCGGCTTCCCGAACGCCGGCAAGTCCACGCTGATCTCGCGCATCTCGGCCGCCAGGCCCAAGATCGCCGACTATCCGTTCACGACGCTCATCCCGAACCTGGGCGTGGTCAGCCTCAGCGACAACCGCAGCTTCGTCGTCGCCGACGTGCCCGGCCTGATCGAGGGGGCACACGAGGGGCACGGGCTCGGCCACCAGTTCCTGCGGCACATCGAGCGGACGAAGGTGATCATCCACCTCGTCGACATCTCGAGCTTCTCGGGGCGAGACCCGGTCGATGACTTCGAGACGATCCAGCGGGAGCTGCGCCTCTTCAGCGCGGCGGTCGCCGCCAAGCCGCAGCTGGTCGCCGCGAACAAGCTCGACGCCCTCGACGACCCGTCACGCCTCGACCGCCTCGAGGCACACGTGCGCGGCCTCGGCCTCCCGTTCCACCGGATCTCCGGCGTGACCGGCGTCGGCGTCGACGTGCTGCTCGAAGAGGTCTGGAAGGCGATCGTGGCCGCCCCCGAGCCGCAGGTGTTCGCACCCGAGCCGGTGACGGATGCGACGACGCCGGAGCCGGGCTACACGCCGGAAGGGCTCGACCTGCTGTCGCCTGCCAGCCACCGCCGCGACGCATGACGAACGGCCGGCGCCTGGGCGTCATCGGCGGCACCTTCGACCCGATTCACTACGGCCATCTCGACGCCGCCGACGCGGCCCGCACGGCGCTCGCCCTCGACGAGATCCTGGTGGTCCCGACGCACGACCCACCGCACCGACCGGTCGACCCTCGCGCGACGGCGTTCCATCGCTTCGCGCTCGCGGCGCTCGCCATCGATGGACGCGACGGCTGGCGCCTCTCCGACATGGAACTGCGCCGCCCCGGTCGCTCGTACACGTGGGACACGCTCCGGGCGCTGCACGAGTCGGGGTGGGACGCGTCGCAGATCTTCTTCATCCTGGGGACCGATGCGTTCGCGGAAATCGCCAGCTGGCGAGCGTATCCGGAGGTGCTCGACGCGGCGAACTTCGTCGTGATCGCGCGGCCGGGGACGACGCTCGCGCAGGCGCTCGCGCGCACCCCTGACCTTGTGGCGCGCGCGGGGACGCCGGCCGGCGCCGGCGCAGCCCCGGAACGCACGCGCGTCGTCCTCGTCGAGGCGAACACGCGCGACGTCTCGTCCACGATCATCCGACAGCGGCTCACCGCCGGGCAGGCGATCGACGACCTGGTACCCCCGGCGGTTGTCCGTCACATCCTGGTGCACGCCCTCTATCGAGCGGAAGACGACTTGCATGGCAAAGACGAGCGCGACCAAGACCAGCACGCCCATTAAGCGGAAGGCCGCACCGAAGCTGCCGAAGGCGATCCTCGGCGCCGTGAAGGTGGCGAAGGACAAGCAGGCCACCGACATCGTCGTCCTCGATCTGCGCGAGGCGAGCGGGTTCACCGACTTCTTCGTCATCTGCACGGGGAACAACCTGCGGCAGGTCTCCGCGATCGCCGACGCGATGGAGGAGACGCTGAAGAAGACGTACGAGGAGCGCCCCGCGCTCACGGAGGGAGCCAGCAAGTCGGAGTGGATCCTGCTCGATTACTTCAACTTCGTCGTGCACGTCTTCAGCCGCGAGTGCCGCGCGTTCTACGCGCTCGAGAGCCTCTGGGGCGGCGCGACGCGTCACGAGTTCCCGGACGAACCGACGGCCTGAGGGCCGCACTGGCGGTCGCGCGCCGCCCGGCGCGCGTGCACCGGCGCGGGGGCCGCTGATGGCCCTCGCGG
>CANIAI010000322.1 GCA_947465275.1 Acidobacteriota bacterium
GCAGCTGCTCGCCCCGGTGTTCGACCTGACCGAGGTCGGCCGGACGAAGGCGATCGCGACCGGCCTGCCCGCGGGCCCCGGCGCAGCGTCGGGTCAGGTGTACCTGAACGCGGATCGCGCGGTGGTGGCGGCGGAGAAGGGCGCGCAGGTGCTCCTCGTCCGCGTCGAGACCTCGCCCGAGGATCTGCGCGGCATGATCGCCGCCGAGGGCATCCTGACGGCGCGTGGCGGTGTGTCGTCGCACGCCGCGCTGGTTGCCCGCCAGATGGGCAAGGTCTGCGTCTGCGGCGCCGCGGCGGTCGAGGTCGACTACCAGGCCCGCACCGTGACGGTGCAGGGCAAGACCTACAAGGAAGGCGACTGGATGTCGATCGACGGCACGGCGGGGAAGGTCTACGCCGGCCGCCTCAAGGCCGCGCCCTCCGAGATCGTCGCCGGCCTGATCGACGGTGATACGGCCGCCCAGCAGACCGAGAAGTTCAAGAGCTTCCAGCAGCTCATGAAGTGGTGCTCGCAGGCGTCCCGCATGGGCGTCCGCACCAACGCCGACACGCCGGAGCAGGTGCAGAACGCGCTCGCGTTCGGCGCCACCGGCATCGGCCTCTGCCGCACCGAGCACATGTTCTTCGAGGGCGACCGCATCGACGCGATGCGCGAGATGATCCTCGCCGAGACGCTCGAGGACCGGAAGGCGGCGCTCGCGAAGCTCCTGCCGTACCAGCGCGAAGACTTCGCCGGCATCTTCCGGGCGCTCAAGGGCTACCCGGCGACGATCCGCTTCCTGGATCCGCCGCTGCACGAGTTCCTGCCGCAGACGCCGGAACAGCAGAAGGACCTGTCGAAGAAGATCGGCATCCCCGCCGAGAAGATCCACGCGCGGGTCGAGCAGCTCCACGAGTTCAACCCGATGCTCGGGTTCCGTGGCTGCCGCCTCGGCATCGGGCACTCCGAGATCTCCGAGATGCAGGCGCGCGCCGTGTTCGAAGCGGCGGCGCTCGTGCAGAAGGAGGGCATCAAGGTGAAGCCCGAGATCATGATCCCGCTCGTCGGCTTCAAGAAGGAGCTCGACCTGCAGCTCGAGGTCGTGCACCGCACCGCCAAGGCGGTGCAGGCCGAGCAGAAGGTGAAGATCAACTACCTCGTGGGCACGATGATCGAAGTGCCGCGCGGCGCGCTGACGGCCGACGAGATCGCGCAGTCGGCGCAGTTCTTCAGCTTCGGCACCAACGACCTGACGCAGACGGCGCTCGGGATGTCGCGTGACGACTCGGGCTCGTTCCTCCCGATCTACACCGAACTCGAGATCGTGAAGAGCAACCCGTTCGCGTCGATCGACCAGACCGGCGTCGGCCAGCTGGTCGACATCGCCGTCCGCAAGGGCCGCCAGACCCGCCCGGATCTCAAGCTCGGGATCTGCGGTGAGCACGGCGGCGACCCGCAGTCGATCCGGTTCTTCGAGTCGGTCGGCCTCGACTACGTGAGCTGCTCGCCGTTCCGCGTGCCGGTCGCACGGCTGGCCGCGGCGCAGGCGGCGCTCGCGACGCAGAAGTAGGGGCCGCGCAGGCTCTCTCGCAGTTCCGGGACGGCGGGCTTCGGCCTGCCGTCCCGCCTTTCACGGCAGGACGGTTGGTCACCATTCACGTCCACCAGCAGGGACAGACTCGACGCGTCGACCAGGTGGATCCCGCCTGGCTCGAGGCCGGGGCTCCGGTCTGCGTCTGGGTCGACATCACCAGCCCGTCGTCGGCCGACGGCGCCCTGCTCGCCGACACCTTCCACCTGCACCCGCTCGCCATCGAGGACGCCCTCAGCGCCCTCCAGTTCCCCAAGGTCGAGTTCTACGACCGCTACCTGTACCTCGTGCTGCACGGCGTGGACGCGGGCGCGACGGAGGGGGGACGTTTCGCCACGCGCGACATCGACTTCTTCCTCGGACCCACCTGGCTGCTGACGATGCACGACGGACAATCGCGCAGCATCGCGCACCTCGACGAGCTGTGCGAGCGCCACCCGCGCATCCTCGGCGAGGGGCCCGTCGGGCTGCTGCACCGCATCGTCGACACGATGGTCGACAACTACGGCCCGGAAATCGATCGGCTCGACACCAACGTCACGGCCCTCGAGGAGCAGGCGTTCGAGGGCGAGCAGCACATCGTGCGCCCCCTGCTGGCCCTCAAGCGCGATCTCGCGTTCCTGCGGCGCGTCGTCATCCCGCAGCGCGACGCCGTGGGGCGGCTGGCGCGGCGCGAGTTCCCGACCATTTCCAACGAGATGGCCTACCGCTTCCGCGACGTGTACGACCACCTGGTCCGCATCAGCGACGAGGCGATGATCTTCCAGGACCGCGTGACCGGCATCCTCGACGCGCACCTGTCGGCCGTCTCCAACCGCCTGAACGCGGTGATGAAGGTGCTGACGGTCATGTCGACCATCTTCATGCCGCTCACCGTGCTGACCGGGATGTGGGGGATGAACATCCCGCTGCCCGTGTTCCCCGGCGGGGAGCACGCGCAGTTCTGGTGGCTGCTCGGGATGATGGCTGCCGTGACCGGCGGGATGCTCGCGTACTTCCGCGGCCGGGGCTGGGTCTAGCCATGGGACGCATCCGGCTGCTGCCGGCCGACCTCGCCAACCAGATCGCCGCCGGTGAGGTGGTGGAGCGTCCGGCGTCGGTGATCAAGGAACTGGTCGAGAACGCGATCGACGCGGGCGCCCTGCGCGTCGTCATCACCGTCGAGATGGGCGGCAAGAAGCTGATCCGCGTCGAGGACGACGGCGAGGGGATGGACCCCGATGACGCGCGGCTGGCGGTCGAGCGCCACGCGACGAGCAAGATCCGCAGCGCCGACGACCTTGGACGCATCGCGACACTCGGCTTCCGGGGCGAGGCGCTGCCGAGCATCGCGTCGGTGTCGCGCTTCACGCTGCGCAGCCGCGGCCGCGGCCTGGCATCGGGGTTCGAGCTCCGCATCGCAGCCGGTGCGACCCTCTCGGAGGCCGAGCGCGGCATGCCCGAGGGGACGGCCATCGAGGTGGCCGACCTGTTCTACAACCTGCCGGCGCGCCGCAAGTTCCTGAAGTCGGACGGCGCCGAGTCGGCGCAGGTCTCGCGCATCGTCACGCAGCTCGCGCTCTGCTATCCCGAAGTCGGCTTCACGCTGACGAGCGCGGGACGGCGCGTGCTGCTGTGCCCGCCGGTGACGGCGCTGCGCGAGCGGCTCTACCAGCTGTACGGCGAACGGGCCGATCTGCTCGAGGTACAGCGCGATCGGGGCGACGTGCGGATCACCGGCTACGTCGCCGGTCTCACCGAGCAGGGGCCGACGCGCGGTCCGCAGAACCTGTTCATCAACCGGCGGGTGGTGAAGGACCGCACGATCGCGCACGCGATCATCGACGCCTACAGCGTGGCGTCGATCAAGGAGCGGAGCCCCGAGGTGCACCTCTTCATCGAGATGCCGGCCGACGCGGTCGACGTGAACGTCCACCCGACCAAGGCGGAGGTGCGCTTCCGCGACCAGTCGTTCATGCACGAACTCGTCCGGCGTGCGCTGGGCGACACGCTGGGGC
>CANIAI010000323.1 GCA_947465275.1 Acidobacteriota bacterium
CTCAAGGACTTCATCACCAGCTCCAACTTCAAGAAGGAGCCGGACGCTCGCCAGTGGCGCCCGGCGCCCTGCGACCTTGACTGAGCCGCTGGTCTACAAGATCGTGCCCGCCGTACTCTGGCGCGAGGCCGAGGCCCGGGGCGTGTTCGTCGGATCGCCGGTCGACCTGCAGGATGGGTTCATCCACTTCTCCACCGCCGGGCAACTGGACGAGACCGCGCGGAAGCACTTCGCCGGGCAGCGGGACCTGCTCCTGGTCACGGTCGATGCTGCCGCGCTTGGGGCCCCGCACGATCTCCGCTGGGAGCCCTCGCGCGGCGGGGCGCTGTTCCCGCACCTGTACGGCCCGCTGCCGCTGACGGCGGTGCGCGCGGTGGAACCGTTCGTCGTGCCGACCGCCTGACCGGCGTCCGTTACACTGAGCGCACGCCATGCTGACCCGGCCACGCGTCACCACCGGTCCTGCCGCTCTCGTGCTCGCGGCAGCCGTCGCGCTTGCCGCGCCGGCGCGCGCGCAGCAGGCGCAGCCGCCACCGTCGCAGCAGCCCGCGCTGCAGCCGCTGACCGGGCAGGTGCTCGCCCACTATGAGTTCACCTCCTCGGCGCAGGGCTGGCGGATTGTCGGCGATACCGATCCGATGCCGCCGATCTACGACCCCACCGGCGGGCGGGAGGGCGGCTGCATCGAGGGCATCGACCAGGCACTCGGCGAGACCTGGTATTTCAACGCGCCGGCGGAGACGGTCGCCCTGTTGCCGTCGGCCATCGGCGGCACGCTGAGCTACTGGCTCAAGCAGTCGGGCGACCAGGTCAGCCTGAACGATGACGACATCGTGATCATCGGGAACGCCGGACGCCTCAGCTACCGCTTCCCGACCTCACCCACCACGTCCTGGACCCCCATGGCGGTGCGCCTCGCTCCGTCGGCCGGATGGGTCTGGAACTGGAACAAACCGGCCACCGAGGCGCAGTTCCGGGAGCTGCTGGCCGCCCCGTCGCAGCTCCTGATCCGGGGCGAGTACGTCACGGGCGACGACCGCGCATCGCTCGACACCGTGGTGCTCGCCGCCCCGCCCACGGCCCCCGAGCCCTCCTCGCCCGCCGGGCAGCCCTGACCGTCGCCTGACGCCCTCCCCTGTCTTTCCTTGACGGGACGGGCGGAATCGGCGATAACTCTCATCGCTACAGTTAGATCCGCAGTCCGACTTGAATGGAGAATCGTCTATGGCGTACTCGTTGACCGTCAACGGGGAAGAACACACCGTCGACACACCGGCACAGATGCCCCTGCTCTGGGTGTTGCGCGACGTGTTGAAACTGAAAGGCACGAAGTTCGGCTGCGGGATCGCCCAGTGCGGCGCCTGCACGGTGCACCTGGATGGCGCTGCCGTTCGTGCATGCCAGACGCCGGTCTCGGCCGTCGGGACCAGGAAGGTCACGACCATCGAGGGACTCTCGAAGGACGGATCGCATCCGCTGCAGCAGGCATGGGTCGAGCTCGACGTCCCGCAGTGCGGCTATTGCCAGGCGGGCCAGCTGATGTCGGCCGCGGCGCTGCTCTCGAAGACGCCGAAGCCCACCGACGAACAGATTGATACGGCGATGAACGGGAACGTGTGCCGCTGCGGCGCCTACCTGCGCATCAAGAAGGCCATCCACCTCGCGGCGGATGGCGGGCGGAGGGCCTGATGACGAAGAACCCCGAGTCGCCGATGGCCGTGACGCGCCGCGCGTTCCTCCAG
Source organism: Acidobacteriota bacterium (assembly GCA_947465275.1). Classification (GTDB taxonomy): domain Bacteria; phylum Acidobacteriota; class Vicinamibacteria; order Vicinamibacterales; family UBA2999; genus JBEBGV01. Next base: position 1,743 of record CANIAI010000323.1, read on the forward strand.
ATCACCGCGCTCGCCGGCGGCGGCCTGATGATTGGCCTTGCCGCCCCCGAGGCCGAACTGCTGGCGCAGGCCGGCGGCCCCGCCGCGGCGAATGCGTGGTCGCTGGTGCCGAGCACCTGGATCACCGTCCACCCCGACAACACCTTCACGATCATCGCGAAGAACCCGGAAACGGGTCAGGGCATCCGGCACACGCTGCCGATGGTGATCGCCGAGGAGTTCGACATCGACTGGAACCAGGTCAAGATCGAGCAGGCCGACCTGCACCCGAAATACGGCCCGCAGTTCGAAGGCGGCAGCCGTGCGACGCCGACCAACTACGACCCGCTGCGCCAGGTGGGCTCGGGCGGCCGTCTGATGATGGTCACCGCGGCCTCGCAGATGTGGAACGTCCCGGTGGCGCAGCTGACGACCGGCAGCGGCACCGTCAAGCACGCGGCGTCGAACCGCACCGCGACGTACGCGTCGCTCGCCTCGCGCGTCGCGGCCCTGCCGGCGCCGACGCCCGAAGCCGTGAAGGCCTTCTACAAGGACCCGAAGACCTTCAAGATCATGGGTAAGCCGATCAAGCAGGTCGACAACCCCGCGATCGTGACCGGCAAGCCGTCGTTCAGCATCGACGTCGAGTTCCCGGGCATGCTCTGGGCGGTGTTCGAGAAGTGCCCCGTGTTCGGCGGCAAGGCCGTGTCGGCCAACCTCGATGAGATCAAGGCGCTGCCGGGCATCAAGCACGCGTTCATCGTCGACGCCGTGCAGGGCCAGGGCAACAACTCGCTCGCCTCGGGCGTCGCGATCGTCGGCGACAACTGGTGGCTCGCGAACAACGCGCGCCGCTCGCTGAAGGTGACCTGGGACGAGGGTCCGGTCGCCAGCCAGAGCAGCGTCGGCTATGCCGCACAGGCCAAGGTGCTCTCGGCCAAGGCGTCTGAGCCGCCGCCCGCCGAGGCGCGTGGCACCGCGAAGATCGGTGATGTCGATGCGGCGTTCGCGTCGGCCGCCAAGGTGGTCGAGGCCGAGTACTTCTTCGGCTTCCTCTCGCACGCGCCGCTCGAGCCGCAGAACGCCACCGCGCACTACAAGGAAGACGGCACGCTCGAGATCTGGTCGTGCAGCCAGATTCCTGCCCTCGCCAACCCGGCGCTCGGCGCCGGCATCGCCCCCGACAAGGTGACGATGCACCTGGTGCGCGCCGGCGGCGGCTTCGGCCGTCGTCTGGTCAGCGACTACGACGTCGAGGTGGGCAAGATCGCCCGCGTCGTGACCGAACAGCGCAAGGCCGCCGGCATGCCCAGCGTGCCGGTGAAGCTGCTCTGGTCGCGTGAAGACGACATGACGCACGACCAGTACCGGCCGGGCGGCTACCACTACTTCAAGGCGGGCCTCGACGCGTCGGGCAAGCTGATCGCGTTCCGCGACTTCGTCGCGAGCACGAACTCGGTCATCCCCGGGCAGGAGTTCCCGCGCGGCTACGTGGCGAACTTCCAGGTCGCGGCGGCACCGATCGAGCCGTTCAACATCCCCACCGGCGCGCTGCGCGCTCCCGGGACCAACGGCGTCTCGTTCGTGATGCAGTCGTTCATCGACGAAATCGCGATCGCCGCCGGCAAGGATCCGCTGGAGTACCGGATCGAGATCCTCAAGAACGGCAACGGTGAGATGCCTGCCGGCTTCAACGGCGAGCGCGCCCGCGGCGTGCTCGAGGCGGTGCGCGACATGTCGCCCTGGAAGACGCGGGCGTCGCTGCCGAAGGGCACGGGGCTCGGCGTGGCCTTCCAGTACGCGCACGCGGGCTACGTGGCCTAC
>CANIAI010000324.1 GCA_947465275.1 Acidobacteriota bacterium
ATCCGCGCGGCGGTCGCGGCCGACCTGCCGATGATGGGGCTGCTGCTCGAGCACGGCGCCGACCCGAAGGTCGTCACGCAGAACGGCGACAACGCGCTGCACGCGGCGGCCGGCGTCCGCTGGGCCGACACGACGATGAGCACCGCGAAGGCGCTCGGCTTCGGCGTCGAGGCCGATGCCGTCGAGGCGATCGGGCTGCTGCTCGACCGCGGGCTCGACGTGAACGCCGTCGACAACAACGGCTACACGGCGATGCACGGGGCCGCGGCGCGCGGCGCGAACGACATCGTGAAATTCCTGTTCTCGAAGGGGGCGAAGCTCGACGTGATGAGCAAGGCGTCGGTCATCCCGACCAACGTCGACAACGAGCCGCCTCTCGAGGTGCCCGGCCAGACGCCGATTGACGCGGCGCTCGACGCCGACCCGCCCCGCCTCTCGACGGTGGCGCTGATCCGAACGCTGATGGGAGAAGATCCCAACACGCCGATTCGGCAGCCGTCCAAGAAGCGCTAGGCTTTCCGGTCTTTCATCCCAGCACTACTTCTGTCAGCGAGTAATACCAACGGTTCGGAGGAACCACGCATGAACGTACACGCGAAGCTTGTCTTACTAGTGATGTGTTTGGTCGGTCTACCCGGGGCCGCGTTTGCCCAGGCGACGATCGCGGGAACGGTGCACGATGCCTCGGGCGGCGTGCTGCCGGGCGTGACGGTCGAAGCCTCCAGTCCCGCCCTTATCGAGAAGACCCGGTCGGTCACGACCGACGGCACCGGCCAGTTCCGGATTGTCGACCTGCGTCCCGGCACCTACACGGTGACCTTCACGCTCGTCGGCTTCAACACCGTGAAGCGTGAAGGCCTCGACCTCGGCGGTTCGTTCACCGCCACCGTGAACGCCGACATGAAGGTCGGCGACCTGCAGGAGACGATCACCGTCACCGGCCAGGCGCCCACCGTCGACGTGCAGAGCACGACGCGTCAGCGCGTCCTCAACGCCGAGGTCGTCGACTCGGTGCCCACGGGCCGCCTGGTGACCAACCTCGCCGTCCTGATCCCCGGCGTCTCGCCGGCCAACGCGACCGGCGGCCGTAACCAGGACGTCGGCGGCGCGCTCGGCAGCATCATGGTCGCGCTGACCGTGCACGGCAGCCGTCCCGGCGACCAGCGCATCACCTACAACGGCATCTCGCTGGGCACCTTCGCGCAGTCGGGCTCGACCTCGTTCGCCGTGCCGAACATGCAGGCGTTCACGGAAGTGACCGTCGACTTCGCCGCGGTCTCGGCCGAGATGTCGACCAGCGGCGTCCGCATCAACATGATCCCGAAGGACGGCGGCAACCAGATCAAGGGCACCGTCTTCGGCAGCTTCGCGAACGACTCGATGCAGGCGGACAACCTGACCGACCGCGTGCGCGCCCTCGGCCTGAACAGCCCCGACTCGCTGCTCCGCGCGTGGGACTTCAACCCGGGCGTCGGCGGTCCGATCAAGAAGGACAAGATCTGGTTCTACACGACGGTTCGCCACAACGGCAACTGGAACGTCGCGGCGAACAGCTTCGTGAACAAGAACGCGAACAACCCGAACGCCTGGACGTATGAGGCCGACACGACCCAGCCGGGCGTGAACAAGTCGAAGTGGCGCGATGCGCAGGTGCGTGTCACCACGCAGGCGACGCCGCGCAACAAGATCGGCTTCATCTACGACTACCAGACCACCTGCACCTGCCCGTTCGGTGTGTCGTCGACGGCCGCGCCCGAGACGTCGATCAGCCGCAAGTCGCCGACGCAGCCGCAGTACACGGCTGACTGGTCGTCGCCGGTCACCAACCGCCTCCTCCTCGACGCGGTGGCGAGCCGCCGCTTCGAGCGCTACGGCAACAGCGCGCCGGACGAACTCAACCCGGCGATGATCTCGGTCACCGAGCAGAGCACGGGCCTGCAGTACCGCGCCCGCCCGACGTACAGCAACAACTACATCGAGAGCCTCTACTACCGCGTCGGGCTCGCCTACATCACCGGCGCGCACGCGGTGAAGGTCGGCCTCAACGACGGCTTCGGCCACGCGACCCTCGGCACCCGTCTCGCGACGCCGCCGGTCAGCTACCGCTTCAACAACGGCGTGCCGAACCAGATCACGCTGCAGGCGCTGCCGACGACCACCCGCATCAACGTGGACCACGACTTCGGCATCTACGCGCAGGACAAGTGGTCGGTCAACCGGATGACGATCACCTACGGCGCCCGCTACGACCGCATGGCCGTCAGCACGCCGGAGCAGTCGCTCGGACCGGTGCAGCTCGCGCCGAACCGCAACGTGACGTTCGCGCCGACGAAGAGCATCCGCTGGAACGACATCACCCCGAAGCTCGGCATCACGTATGACGTCTTCGGCGACGGCAAGACCGCCGTCAAGGCCAGCCTCAACAAGTACGTGGCCGCGCAGACGACCGGCGCGCCCGTCGTGAACCCGGCCGCGAACGTCGTCAACAGCACGACCCGCTCGTGGAACGACGCGAACCGCGACTTCACGCCCGACTGCGACCTGACGGCGACCGGCGCCAACGGCGAGTGCGGCGCGATGGCGAACTCGGCGTTCGGCCTGCCCACCTCGGGTGCGGTCACCGACCCGGCACTGCTCAACGGCTGGGGCAAGCGCGGCTTCAACTGGGAGTTCTCGACCGGCGTGCAGCGCGAGATTCTGCCGCGCGTGGCGCTCGACGTGGGCTACTTCCGCCGCTGGTACGGCAACTTCGTCGTGACCGACAACCTCGCGACGACGGCCGCCGACTACGACTTCTTCTCCATCACGGCGCCGCAGAACGCGAGCCTCGTGAACGGCGGCGGCTACACCGTCACCGGCATCCCGAACCTCAACCCGGCAAAGTTCGGCGTGCCGGCTCGCAACTTCGTGACGCTGTCGAGCAACTACGGCAAGCAGATCGAGCACTGGAACGGGATGGACTTCAACCTGAGCGCGCGCCTCGCCGGCGGCCTGCTCGTCCAGGGTGGCGTCAGCACCGGCAAGACGGTGACCGACAACTGCGAGATCTCGGCGCAGCTGCCCGAGATTCAGACCAACGCGACCATCTTCACGATCGCGAACACGGCCATCCAGCCGCAGCAGTACTGCAATCAGGACTCGGGCTGGGTCACGCAGGTGAAGTGGCTCGGCACCTACACCGTGCCGAAGGTCGCCCTGCTCGTGAGCGCGGCGTTCCAGAGCGCGGCGGGTTCGACCCTCGCGGCCAACTACAACGCGCCGAACGCGGTGGTCGCGCCGTCGCTCGGCCGTCCGCTGTCGGGTGGCGCGGCCAACGCGACGGTCAACCTGGTGAACCCCGGCTCGCTCTACGGCGATCGGATCAACCAGCTCGATCTCCGCATCGGCAAGGTCGTGAAGTTCGGCGGCAGCAAGGCCTCGCTCAACCTCGACCTCTACAACCTGACCAACGCCGACATCGTCCTCGGCGAGAGCAGCGACTTCGCCATCTGGCGGCGTCCGACCCAGCTGCAGACGGCGCGCTTCGCGAAGATCAGCGCGCA
>CANIAI010000325.1 GCA_947465275.1 Acidobacteriota bacterium
CCGACTCGTAGAGCGCCTTGGCGCCGTAGGTCTGCTCGAGGTTCTTCCGGATTTCCTCGGCGAAGTAGGGGGCGACCGTCTGGTCCTGGCTCGGCTGGCCGAGCAGCACGAGCGGCCGCGACTGCGCCTCCTCGGCCTCGTCCACCGGGAGGAGGTGCTCGTCCCCCATCCGCTGGATGACGTAGTTCCTCCGCGAGAGCGCCCGCCGCGGGTCGACGAACGGGCTGAGTCGTTCGGGGGCCTGGATGATGGCGGCGATGGTGGCGGCTTCTTCCACCGTCAGGGCCCGGGCCGGCTTGTCGAAGTACAGGTGCGCGGCCGCCTCGACGCCGTAGGCGCCATGCCCGAAGTAGATCTGGTTGGCGTAGAGCGTGAAGATCTCGCGCTTCGTGTAGCGCTTCTCGATCTGGATGGCGATGATCGCTTCCTTGATCTTCCGCTCCACCGTCTTCTCGAAGCCGATCGGGAAGAGGTTGCGGGCCAGCTGCTGGGTGAGCGTGCTGGCGCCGGCGCGTTCGCCGAGCAGCACGTCCTTGAACAGCGTGACCATGATGCGGGAGACGCTGAGGCCGAAGTGCTGGTCGAAGCCGGCGTCCTCGGTCGCGACGATCGCATTGCGCAGCGTCGGGGCGATGTCGTCGTAGCCGATCACGACCCGGCGTTCGGTCGCGAACTCGCCGATCACCTGCCCGTCGCGGGCCAGCAGGCGGGTGATGGTGTTCGGCTTGTATTCGTCGAGGGCGCTGATCTCGGGCAGGTCGTCCGAGTAGGCGAAGAGGACGCCGCTCACGGTGCCGAGCATCGCGACCGACACGAACAGCGCGATCAGGCCGGCCTGCTGCGCGACGCGCAGCGCCAGCCGGCTGGGTCGACGCGGCTGGGCCGTGGCGGCTTCGCGACCCTCGCTGCCGCCGGGATCTTCAGGTTCGCGTGCGTCCATCGCCGCAGTGTACGACCATCGGCGGAGCCTTCACACTACGGCAATGCTTGACAGCTTGATACTCACATTTGATAATGGATGCAGGCTCAGTCAACAGCCACAAGACCCTGTCTCGCGCGTGAAAAGGACGCGATCACATGAGCAAAATCATCGGCATCGACCTGGGCACGACCAACTCCGTCGTGGCCGTCATGGAAGGCGGCGAACCGACCGTCATCACCAACCCCGAAGGCAGCCGGCTCACGCCGTCGGTCGTCGCCTTCGCCAAGACCGGCGAGCGGCTGGTGGGGCAGGTGGCGAAGCGCCAGGCGGTGACCAATCCCGAGAACACCATCTTCTCGATCAAGCGGTTCATGGGACGCCGCTTCAGCGAGGTGAACGAGGAGATGAAGATGGTCCCCTACACGGTCGCCGCGGCGCCGAACGGGGACGTGCGCGTGAAGGTCAGCGGCGAGAGTGACGACTACGCGCCGCCGCAGATCTCCGCGATGATCCTGCAGAAGCTGAAGCAGGCCGCCGAGGAGTACCTCGGTCAGACGGTCACGCGGGCGGTCATCACCGTGCCCGCCTACTTCAACGACGCGCAGCGCCAGGCCACCAAGGAGGCGGGCAAGATCGCCGGCCTCGAGGTGATGCGCATCGTCAACGAGCCGACGGCGGCGGCGCTCGCCTACGGCCTCGACAAGAAGAAGGACGAGACGATCGCCGTCTACGACTTCGGCGGCGGCACCTTCGACATCTCGATCCTCGAGGTCGGCGAAGGGGTGGTCGAGGTGAAGGCGACCAACGGCGACACGCACCTCGGGGGCGACAACCTCGATCAGCGCATCATCGAGTGGCTGATCACCGAGTTCAGGAAGGACGAAGGGATCGACCTCGGCAAGGACCGCATGGCGCTCCAGCGGCTCAGGGAAGCCGCCGAGAAGGCCAAGATGGAACTCTCGACCGTGATCGAGACCGAGATCAACCTGCCGTTCATCACGGCCGACCAGAACGGGCCGAAGCACCTCGTCAAGAAGCTCACCCGCGCGAGGTTCGAGCAGATCGTCGAGGACCTGCTGCAGAAGACCGTAGCCCCGACCCGGCAGGCCCTCGCCGACGCCGGTGTCGACCCGTCGAAGATCGACGAGGTGGTGCTGGTCGGCGGCTCCACGCGCATCCCGCGCGTGCAGGCCATCGTGAAGGAGCTGTTCGGCAAGGAGCCGCACAAGGGGGTCAACCCCGACGAGGTCGTCGCGATCGGCGCCGGCATCCAGGCGGGTGTCCTCGCCGGTGAGGTGAAGGACCTGCTGCTGCTCGACGTCACGCCGCTGTCGCTCGGCATCGAGACGCTCGGCGGCATCATGACGCCGCTCATCCCGCGCAACACCACGATTCCGACGCGCAAGAGCGAGACGTTCTCGACGGCGGCCGACAGCCAGACCAGCGTCGAGGTGCACGTGCTGCAGGGGGAACGGCAGCTCGCGCGCGACAACCGTACGCTCGGCCGCTTCCAGCTGGTGGGCATCCCGCCGGCGCCGCGCGGCGTCCCGCAGATCGAGGTGACGTTCGACATCGACGCCAACGGCATGGTGAACGTGTCGGCGAAGGACCACGGCACGGGCAAGGAGCAGAAGATCACGATCACCGCGTCGAGCGGCCTCAGCAAGGACGAAGTCGACCGGATGATGAAGGACGCCGAGTCGCACGCCGAGGAAGACCGCAAGCGGAAGGAAGAGATCGAGCTGCGCAACAAGGCCGACCAGGCCGTCTACGCCGCCGAGAAGATGCTGCAGGACATGGGCGGCAAGCTCTCGCCCGGCGACAAGACGGCCCTCGAGGGCGCCATCGCCACGCTCAAGAGTGCCGTGTCGGCGAATGACGTCGACGGCATGAACCGCGCGATGGAGGCGCTCACGCAGGTGCAGCACAAGGCGGCCGAGGCGGTGTATCGCTCCGCGCAGCCGGGTCCCGACGGCGGGACTGACGCCGGACCGGGCGCCGGAGCTGGCACCGGCGCACCCGGGGGCGCCGGCGGTGCCGACGACGTGATCGACGCCGAAGTGGTCGACGACGACCGGAAGTAACCCAGGGAACCGGCCGGGGCCATGGACCTCTACGTCATCCTCGGGGTACAGCACGGGGCGAGCGAGTCCGAGATCAAGCGGGCCTATCGCCGCCTCGCGCGCCGGTTCCATCCGGACATCAATCCGGGCGACCGGGAGGCGGCCGATCGGTTCCGCCAGATCCTCGAGGCGTACGAGACGCTGACCGATCCCGATCGGCGGATCCGCTACGACGCGGGCACGCCGGTCGGCGACCCGACGCGCTCGTCCGGCTTCGAGGGGTTCGACTTCTCGGGCCCGGCGGGGGCGCGTGTCGGCGAGCAGGGGGTCACCTTCGGCGACCTGTTCGCCGAGGTGCTCGCCGAGCGGGCCACGCCCAGGCACGACTCGACGGAGCGGGGCGCCGACCTCCACGTCGAGCTCGCGATGACGTTCGACGACGCGTTACAGGGCGGCGTGTTCGCGATTGCGGTGACCCGCCGCGAATCGTGCGGCGCCTGCGCCGGCTCGGGACGCTCGGCGGCGCCGACCGCCGCCTGCGTCGCCTGCCA
>CANIAI010000326.1 GCA_947465275.1 Acidobacteriota bacterium
CTGCAGGGTCGACGTGTACCCGATCGCGAGGTGGCCGTAGGGATGGTCACCGAACAGCAGCCGCAGGAACACCTCTTCCGCCACGGCCGGCGGATGGTCCTTGAGCTGCTTGAGTCGATCGAGCCGCAGCTGCCGTACGCGGGTGAAGTCGGCCTCGCGCAGCGCGGGCCCCGTCACCATCCCCGCGAGCAGCGACGCCCCGCGATCGGCGAAACGCGAGAGCGTGGTCAGCGAGAGCACGTGCGCGTCGGACCCCGCCTCGACCTCGTAGTCGGCCCCGATGCGCGAGAGCGCGTCCGACACCTCGATCGCCGAGAGCGAGCCGACCCCCTCGTCGAGCATGTCGGCCGTCATCGCCGAGAGCCCCTCGCGCCCCACCGGGTCTGCCCCCAGCCCGCCCTCGATCTGCAGGACCAGCGAGACGACCGGCGCGCCCGGATGTTCGACCGTGCGCACCTGCAGCCCGTTGGCGAGCCGGTGCCGGACGATCTCCGGGAAGCGGAAGACCGGGTCGGGTCCGACCTCGGGCATCCGCGACCGATCCACGGCGCTCATGAGACCGCCACCCTGACCGAGCCGGGCAGCGCCAGCGCGGGCTGTCCCTTCGGCACCGCACTCAGGAGCACGCGCCGATCGATGCGCAGCCACGCACGCGCCGCGTCGGTGACCGAGCGGGCGGTCGCCGCGCGATAGCGCTCGAGATCGGCGGTGAAGTAGCCGGGGTCACGCCGAAACACGTTGTAGGCGTTCAGCTGGTCCGACGTGCCGCCGAATCCGCCGACGGTCTGCAGCCGGTAGACGAAGTGCGCCTCGGCCTGCGCGGTCGCCCGTTCCATCTCGGCCTCCGTTGGCCCGTCGTCGATGACGCCCTGCACCAGCGCGTCGATCACCGAGAGCAGTTCCGAGAGCGCGTGGCCGGGTGCCGCCGTGGCCGCGACCAGGAAGTAGCTGCCCATCTCGCGCGAGCCCTGGTACGCCGAGACATCGAGCGCGATGCGCCGCTCGTACACGAGCGCGCGATAGAGGCGCGAGGTCTTGCCGTTGCCGAGCAGGTCGGAGACGAGGTCCATCTCGGCGTCGCCCGACGCGAACATCGCCGGCGAATGCCAGGCGATGTACAGGCGCGGCAGCTCCACCCGGTCTTCCAGCAGCAGGCGCGCCTCGCTCGTGAGCGCCGCCTCCGCCTGCACCGGGGCCGGACGCTCGCCGGCCGGAAGCGAGCCGAAGTACCGCTCCGCGAGGTCGAAGGCGCGGGCCGTCTCGATGTCGCCGGCAATCGCGAGCGACGCGTTGGCGGGGTGATAGTACGTGCGGAAGAACGCCTGCACGTCCTCCAGTTGCATCGCGCGGATGTCCTCGGCCGCCCCGATCGTCGGCCAGTGGTACGGGTGATCCGACGCGTAGAGCGCCGACGACAGCGCGATGTGCGTCAGCCCGTAGGGGCGGTTCTCGTAGTTCTGCCGCCGCTCGTTCAGCACGACGTCGCGCTGCGTCTCGAAGCGCTCCGAGGTGACGGCCGGCAGCAGGAACCCCATGCGGTCCGACTCCATCCAGAGGGCGAGATCGACCGCGCCGGTCGGGACGACCTCCCAGTAGTTGGTCCGGTCGGTGTTGGTCGACCCGTTCACCGAGGCGCCCGCGCGCTGCAGCGGCGGGAAGTAGCCGCCCGCGACATGCTCGCTCCCCTCGAACATCAGGTGCTCGAACAGGTGCGCGAATCCGGTGCGCCCCGGCCGCTCGTTCTTCGACCCGACGTGATACCAGATGTTCACGCCGACCACCGGTACGTGGTGGTCTTCGTGGACGATCACGTCGAGGCCGTTGGCGAGCGTACGCTTCGCGAACGGCAGCTCGATGGAGTCAGTCACGGCGCCTCCTCAGCGCGCCCCCCGAGGCTCGTCAGCGAACCTGGATGAGCGGAATCTTGCCCTTGTTGGCTTCGGCGACGCGGTGCGCCGCGATCGAGACCTGCGCCGCCACGCGCTCGGCCAGCGTGGTGAACGCACGCGCCGGCGCCGACTGCGGCTCGCTGACCACGATCGGCACCCCGGCGTCGCTCCCCTCGCGGATCGCCTGGTAGATCGGCAGGCGTCCGAGGAACGGGACGCCGATTTCCTGCGCCAGGCCCTCGCCGCCGCCATGGCCGAAGATGTCGGACTCGTGGTGGCAGTTCGTGCAGGCGAAGTAGCTCATGTTCTCGACCACGCCCATCGGGTCGATGTTCAGCTTCTGGTACATCCGCAGGGCGCGGCGGCTGTCGGAGAGCGACACCTGCTGCGGCGTCGTCACCACGATCGCGCCGACCACCGGCACCGTCTGGCTCAGCGCGAGCGGCACGTCGCCGGTCCCGGGCGGCATGTCGACGATGAGGTAGTCGAGGTCGAGCCAGGCGACATCCTTGAAGAACTGGGTGATGGCCCCCTGCAGCATCGGGCCGCGCCAGATGATCGGCGCGTCGTCCTGCGTGAGGAAGCTCATCGACACGACCTGCACGCCGTACCGTTCGGCGGGCACGATGTTCTTGCCGTCGGTGGTGAGCTGCGTCGCGTGCAGCCCCATCATCATCGGGACGTTCGGGCCGTAGATGTCGCCGTCGAGGATGCCGACGCGGCTGCCGGTGCGCTGCAGCGCCAGCGCGAGGTTCACCGCCACGGTGGTCTTGCCCACGCCCCCCTTGCCGGCACCGACCGCGATGACGTTCTTCACGCCCGGGTGCGGGATGCGTCCCTCGGGCGCCGACACCGACCGCACCCTGGCGGTCATCGTGACCTGCACGTCGGCGATGCCGAGCGCCTTCACGGCGGCCACCGCCTGGTCGCGCATCTGGTCCTTCACGGGACACGCGGGGGTGGTGAGCTCGATCGTGAACGACGCGGCGCCCGGGGCGACGGTCAGGTCCTTGACGAAGCCGAGACCCACGATGTCCTTGCGGAGATCCGGGTCGATGATGCTGCGCAGGGCGGTGAGGACCGCCTCACGATCGGGGGCTGACGTGGACATTCGATGATTTTACCGTGCGGACGAGGGCTCGAACCGATGGCGGGCGTCGTGCGGCAGCAGCACCCAGAGCGCGTAGGCGCCGAGCGCGGTGCCAAACGGCAGCATCAGCAGGTTGATGACGGCCAGCGCGAGCGCGCAGACCCGTCCGTAGTGGTGGTGCCTGACGAGCAGGGCGTCGACCCAGACGTGCCCGCCGCCCCACGCCATCGCGAACAGCCCCAGGATGGCGAACAGCAGGGCCAGCGCCCCGGCCGTGAACCCGGCGCCGGGCACGACCGGTGTGCCGAGCGGGTCGAACAGGATGGCGAGCGCGCCGGCCGCGAGGAGCAGCAGTGACACGCCGACGAGCAGCGCCAGCCAGCCCCACACGCGGAGCAGGATGCAGAGAATCGGCAGGTGCCGATCGAGACGGCCTGACTGAGGCTGGGTGTCGGTCATACGGCAGGCCGGGCGGGTCAGCCGACGACGATCTGTAATTCGATACGGGTGGGCGGCTCGTGACGCGGCACGACCGAGAAGTGGAACAGGGC
>CANIAI010000327.1 GCA_947465275.1 Acidobacteriota bacterium
AGAGCGGCACGGCCGGCCTGACCGAGGCGCAGCGCCGCGCCGACGCCGCGAGCTACCAGGAGGTGCGCTGCCGGTCGGCCCTCAACCGCGTGCAGGGGATGCCCTTCGAGTGGACGCTCAATCCCTACCGCGGCTGCACCCATGCCTGCCAGTACTGCTACGCGCGGCGGTACCAATCGCAGTTCGCCCTCGGGTCTGGCGACGAGTTCGCCTCGCTCATCCTCGCGAAGACCAACATCGCCGACGTGCTCCGCCGCGAACTGCGTCGCCCTTCCTGGACCGGCGCGTATGTCGCGGTGGGGACTGCCACCGACTGCTACCAGCCAATCGAGGGACAGTACCGGCTCACGCGCCAGTGTCTCGAGGCGTTCGCGGACGCCGGCACGCCGGTCGGCATCATCACCAAGGGGCCGATGGTCGTGCGTGACATCGACGTGCTGCAGGCGCTGTCGGCGCGTGGGGGCTGCACCGTCTACATCAGCGTGCCCACCCTCGACGACGAGGCGTGGCGCGCGCTCGAGCCGGGCACCGCCCCGCCGCTGCAGCGGCTGCGCGCCGTTCGCGAACTGGCAACCGCGGGAATACGCACCGGCGTGCTGATGAACCCGATCGTCCCCGGGCTCACGTCACGCCGCAGCCTGCTCGACGAGACGGTCCGCGCGGCCGCGGAGCATGGCGCCATGTTCCTGGGGAGCAACGTGCTCTTCCTCGAGGGGGGATCACGCGATCACTTCATGGGCTGGCTGCGGTCGGCGCACCCTGAACTCGCCGGGCGCTACGACGAGCTCTACGCACGGAAATACGCGCCGGCCGATTACCGCCACGCCATTGCCGCCACGGTGGGCGAGTTGCGGACGAAGTACGGACTCGGCGGCCGCGAGTACGGCAACCGTCCGAAGGCCTCGCCCGCCGAGGGGCCAACCGAGGGACGAGCCGAGGCGCCACCCGAGCAGCGGATGCTCGAGTGGACGCCCTCGTGACGGCGGGTCGCCTGCTCTCCTAGACGGCGACCGCGTCGGGGTCGGCGCTGGCGATCAGCCGGGGGCCGATCGGTTCCATCACCACCTGGCCGTCCTTCACCGTCGCGCGGAAGGCGTTGGCCTCCTTCCAGGCGCGGCTGAGCGGCAGCTTGATCCGGTCGTCGACGACGCGCTTCAGGAAGCGGGCGCCGAACGCGGGCGAGTAGCCCTCCGTCACGAGGGCTTCGAGCGCGGCCGGCTCGATGACCAGCGTCTTGTTCCAGCGCTTGAGCGTGCTGGTGACCTGCTCGATGTACTTGAGGGTGATCTCGCGCACTTCCTCGTGGGTCAGCGGCTGGAAGAGCACGACCTGATCGATCCGGTTCCGGAACTCGGGCGGGAACCGACGCTCGAGCTCGCGGTTGATCTCCGACTGGATCTGCTCCATCGGGAACTGCCCCGACCGGAAGCCGAGCGGGCTCGTCAGCTTGCGGAAGTGCTCGGATCCGGCGTTCGACGTCATGATGACAATGGCGTCCGACAGGTAGACGCGCCGGCCGCGCCCGTCCGTGAGCCACCCTTCATCGAACGCCTGCAGGAACAGGTTGAGCAGCGACGGGCTCGCCTTCTCGATCTCGTCGAGCAGGACGACCGAGCACGGGTTGTCCTTGAGCTGGTTGGTGAGCAGGCCGTCCCGCTCGCTGCCCACGATGCCGCGCGGCATCCCGATCAGCTTGTCGACCGACACGCCGCCGTCCTGGTACTCGGACATGTCGACCCGCACCATCTTCTTCTCGTCGCCGAACAGGAACTCGGCCACCGCCTTGGCGAGCTCCGTCTTCCCCACGCCCGTCGGGCCGAGGAAGAGCAGCACGCCGTCAGGGCGGTCGAAGCCGTCCTTCAGGGGCCCCTTGTTCAGCACCAGCCGGTGCGCCAGCGCCTGCACGGCCTTCCGCTGGCCGATGACCCGCTTGCCGAGTCGCTGCTCGATGTCGCGGAAGCGATCGCCGACGTCGCGGAACACCATGTCCTTCGGGATCTGCGCGGCGCCCGAGATGACGTCGATCACGTCGGTGGTCGTCACCTCCCACCGCCGGTCGATCTCGGCCCGGACGGCGGCCGTATCGAGCCAGCCGATCACCTTGTCGGGCAGGTGGAGGTGCCGCTGGTACCGCGGCGACATCTCGAGCGCGGTCTCGATGGCGTCGTCGAGCACGCGCACCGAGTAGTTGCGTTCGAGGCGCGAGCGGACGTTGTAGAGGATGCGCCGCGTCTCCTCGATGGTCGGCTCCGCGACGTACACGGTGCGGAACCGGCGCGCCAGCGCCTCGTCCTCCTGGACGTACTCCTTGTACTCGCTCAGCGTGGTCGCCCCGATCATCCGGACCTCGCCGCGCGCCAGCACCGACTTGAACACGTTGGCGGCGTCGGAGGGCGCCCCCAGCGCCGACCCGGCGCCCACCATGGTGTGCGCCTCGTCGACGAACAGGATCAGGTTCGGCCGCTCCTTGATCTCGCGGATCACGTTCTGGATGCGGTCCTCGAACATGCCGCGCAGCATGGTGCCGGCGACCATCGTGTTCATCTGCAGGTTCACCACCTGGCAGTCGCGGAGCCGCACGGGCACGCTGTCGGGCTCGAACTCGATGCGGCGGGCCAGCCCCTCGACGATCGCGGTCTTGCCGACGCCTGGCTCACCGATCAGCATCACCGAGTTGGAGCGCTCGCGGTGACAGAGGATCTCCAGCACCTGCTGGATCTCCTTGTCGCGGCCGTAGACCGGGGCCACCTTGTCCTGGCGGGCCAGCAGGTTGAGGTTGGTGGCGAAGTGCTTCAGGAACGGCGGCAGCTCGAAGCGCTTCCGCAGCCGCTCTTCCCGCAGTTCGTTGTCGCGCATGCGCGTGGCGATGCGCGAGACGAGCACGTCGGGCTCGACGCCATGCCGGCGGATGATCGACACGGGCGCCCCCTGGCTCTCCTCGAAGATCGCGGAGAACAGGTCGGACGACTCGATCGTCTGCCGGCCGGCCCGGCTGGCCTGATGGAAGGCGAGCTTGAACACGAGCTTGGTCGCCGGGGCGACCCGCAGCTCGCGGCCGGCGACCGCCGGCATCACGTGCAGGTGCTCGTCGAGCGACTGCAGGATCTCGTGCGGGTTCAGCTCGAGGTCGCGCATGACCTGTGAGAACGTGTCCCACTCGACCTGCGCGAACGCGAGGAAGATGTGTTCGTTGGTGAGCAGCGCGTGATCGCGCCGCCGCGACTCCTCGGTCGCCCGGTCGACCACCCGCTGCGCCGATTCGCCGATCTTGCTCTGTGCGATGTCGAAGTCGTCCACGGGACCGCCGCCTCCTGCGACCCGGGGGTCCTGATGGACCGCTTCGGGCCTGCCGGGACGAAGGCAAGAACGGGGCCGGACGCGTTCCCCTGCACCTCCTATAATGTGGGGCATGGTGCGACACGCTACGGCCGCGCTGGTGCTCGCGTTCGGTGGGATGGCGGCTGCCCAGACTCCGCAACCGTTCCCACGGCCGTCCTCGCCGGCGGCCGCGCAGGCACCT
>CANIAI010000328.1 GCA_947465275.1 Acidobacteriota bacterium
ACATGCCTAGGACGCCTTCACCGGCGCGCCGTCGGCGAGCTTCTGGAGGTTCGACGTGATCACGCGGTCACCGGCGGCGAGACCGCTCGTGACCACGTAGTCGTCGCCGCTCACCTCACCCACGGCCACCGGTCGCTGCCGGGCCACCGTGCCCTTCTCGCCGGTCTCGACGACGAAGGCGAAGTACTGCCCGTTCACGCGGTTGAGGGCCACCACCGGCACCGTGAGCCGCTCGGCGGTGCTCCAGACCACGCGCGCCCGGACGTACTGCATGATTCGGATCGACGGCGGAGGGCGCCGCAGCGTCGCCTTGACGAGCACCGACTGCGTCGCGTCGTCGGCGCGCGGGGAGACGAAGGAGACCGGGTCGCTCGCGATCACCTGTCCGGCCTCGTCGAGCAGCTCGACGGTGAGCCCCGTGCGCAGTTGCGTCACCCGTTCGAGCGGCACGTTGAGGTAGGCCTCGAGCCCCTCTGCCTGATCGATGGTGGTGATCACGGTGCCGGTCGTCACGCGATCGCCGGCACGCACCGGCACCTCGCCGACGATGCCCGCGGTCGGGGCGGTCACGCGGTAGTACTGCAGGGCCACCTGGCTCTCACGAATCTGCGCCGTGACCGTGTCGAGTTGCGCGCGTGCGGTCTTCGCCGCCGTCTCGGCCTGCTCGAGCTCGACGCGGCTGACGGCGCCCGCGTCGAACAGCCGCTGCATCCGCGCGAGCTGGGCCTTGGCATAGGCCAGGTCGGCCTCGCGGGCGACGCGGGTCGACTCGGTCGTCGACACCGAGGCCTGCTGCCGATCGGGATCGATCTGGACGATCGGCTGCCCCGCCTTCACGACGTCGCCGGCCTTGACGAAGACCTGCCGGACGAAGCCCTCCACCTGCGGCTGCACGGTGGTCGACCGCAGCGAGCGCACCGTGGCGACGTATTCCGACGTCTGCGGCACGGATCTCGGCGTGAGCGCGACCGCCGAGACGTCCATGGGCGGGAAGGCGCCACCCGCGGCGCCGGCAGGCTGGGAACCGGATTGGCCCCGGCAGCCGGCCAGCGCGATGGCGGCGACGAGACAGAACAGGCGCGAACGATATGACATGACGAGGAGTTCCAACCGTCGAGGTTCAGGATGATAGGGTTAAGAGCGTTGATTCAGATTACCGATACCCTGGCGCTCGACGACCGGGACATCGACGAACGCTTCGTGCGCGCGTCCGGCCCGGGTGGCCAGAACGTCAACAAGGTCGCCACCGCCGTCGAGTTGCGGTTCAACGTGGCCGCGGCGGAACTGCCCGCGGACGTCCGGCAGCGCCTGATCGCCCTCGCGGGCTCCAGGATCACGCAGGACGGCATCCTGCTGATTGACAGCCGCGAGCATCGCACGCAGGCGCAGAATCGCCTGGCCGCCCGCGAACGGCTGGTGGCGCTCGTCCGCCAGGCGCTCGTCCGTCCGACGGTGCGCCGCCCCACCCGGCCGAAGGCCGGCGCGCGTGAGGCGCGCCTGACCGGCAAGAAGCGACGCAGCACGGTCAAGCGCCTGCGGGGTCGCACGGACGGCGACGACTGAGGACGAGCCTCAGCGGGTGCGCGTGCCGAGGGCGCCGCGAAGCTGATCGGCGAGCGACCCGATGCCCTGGGTCGGCGCGGTGTCCTGTCGCGTCGCGTACTCGCGCACGTCCTCGGACCGTGCCGACCCTTCCTCGAGCAGCCTGACGCCGATACGCCGCTGGTCGGGATCGATCGTCAGGATCTCGAAGCTGCCACTCATGCCCGATCGCACCGACCGGGCCCACTCGTCGCCGCGTCCGCTGGGTGGAAACGACGACGCGTGCGCCAGCGCTTCGATGCCCGGGGCGAGTTCCACGAACGCGCCGAATTCCGCGACGCGCGTCACGCGACCGGTGAGCACCTGTCCCACGGTGTAGGTGGCGCCGACCGTCGACCACGGATCGTCGGTGAGCTGCTTCAGCCCGAGCGCGATCTTCTGCGTGTCGGCGTCGACGCGCAGCACCTTGACCGTGATCTCCGCGGCGGGCGTGACCACCTGTGCCGCATCCGTCACGCGCGACCATCCCATCTCCGAGATGTGGATCAGGCCCTGGATGCCGCCCCCGAGGTCGACGAAGGCGCCGAAGGCGGGCACCGAGACGACGCGCCCCGTGAGCACTGCGCCCACGACGATGGAGCGACGGACGTCGGCGGCCGCCGCCTGCTGTTCCGCCTCCAGCAGGGCACGTCGCGAGACGACGATCGTCCGGCCACCCTCCTTGAACTCGATGATGCGGAACGTATAGGTCTGGCCCACGTGCGTGGCCGGGTCGGTGGTGCGCACGATATCGATCTGCGACAGGGGGCAGAAGGCGCGCGCACCCGAGATGCGCACCTCGTATCCGCCCTTCACCGTCTGCTCGACCTTACCCTCGACGGGCAGGCCCGACTCGAACGCCATGCCGAGTTGCCGGGCCGCGGCGGCGCCGCGCACCAGCTTCCGCGAGAGCACCAGCCCTCCGGAGGTCGAAACGACGGTCGCGTCCAGGCGATCCCCCGTGGCGAACTCCAGCGCCCCGTCCTCGTTCCGCAGTTCCGCGAGGTCGATGGTCGCTTCGCCCTTGCCGCCAACGTCGACAAACGCCACCTCGGCGCCGATTCCCACGATCGTGCCGCTGATGGTCTGCCCCCGCTGGTATTGCCGTGCCTGTCCCATCGATGCGAACAGCACCGCAAAATCTTCTTCAGGATCGCTCATGCCAGATTCCCCTCCGTCAGTGGAACAGTGTACTGCCCCCTGCGTGCGCGGCTGGTGTCCGGGGCCGGAGGGACCGGGGTGGGAGAGCGGGAAAAGCCCGGCGCGAGCCGGGCCTTCCCCACGGTCGTGCCGAGGTGCTAGTTGCCGGCGGCGGCCGTCACGTCGGCCTTGGTCATCGGGCGGTCGGGATTCGGCGCGTGCACCGGAATCCAGGTGTTGTAGTCGGTGAAGTTGAGCTTCGTGGACGCCGCCACGAACGACTTCACGACGCCGACCTGGGCGGGCGACGGGTTGTTCGCCGTCACGTCGCCGGTGTGCATGATCTTCTCGGCGGGCAGGTAGACCGCGAGCATGCCGTCGGTGTGTTCGTTCGGCACGTGGAAGAGCTCGACGACGCGGCCATTGGTGCCGCGCAGCGTCTCGCGATCGCCGACCGGACGGACCACGTCGGTGCGGCGGGTCGCCACCTTCGACAGGCTGTCGCCCATCAGGGTGCGCGGACCCGCGAGGAACTTCTCGAGCTGCGGCTCGGTGTTACGGTGCGCGAGGATCGTCGCGCCCTCGGCCACCGCCGCCGGCAGGCCGCCGCCGTGATCGAAGTGGCCGTGCGAGGTGGTCACGAAGCGGATCGGCTTACCCGGGATGGCCGCCTTCGCCGCCGCCATCGTCGCCAGGCCGCGCGCATCGTTCTGGCCGCTCTCGGCCACCAGGATGTGGTCGCCCATGTCGATCGCCAGCGACTGGTAGCCGCCACCGATCTTGAAGACGCCCGGGGCG
>CANIAI010000329.1 GCA_947465275.1 Acidobacteriota bacterium
AACCACTCGTCCCAGCCGATCTCGCGGAAACGGCTGGCGCCACCCGGAAAGTTGAAGCGGATGCCGACGTCACCGTCGTTGATGGCGACGGTCCCTGCCCCGCTCGGCGATGCCTCGCCGGTCGCGGGCGACGCGTCGCGGTGGCGCGCCCATGTCCGAATCACCTCCTCCGACTGCGTCCGCAGCGGCTGCGCCGTCGACAGGCGCGGGTCGTCAGGACTCGTGATGGCGGGCAGGGGTGAGGAGGCATCGGCAAGCAGCGGGCGGTCGTGCATGGGAACTCCTGAAAGCCCTCCATGAACGCACAGGGCGTGCCCGGTCCCCGCGGCATCAGGCCGGCGTCCGGCCGCGGCCCGGGCGCCCCTACCAGACGTAGGGAATCAGCCGGGCGCGCACCTGCGACTGATACGCGGCGTAGCCGTCGAGCTGGCCGGCCAGCACGCGTTCCTCGCGCAGGCACCGCACGGCCAGGACGATCGCGATGTAGCCCGCCGCGAGCAGTCCCACGCTCGATCCCAGCAGCAGGGCGCCACCCACCGCCATCAGCACCATCCCGGCATACATCGGGTGCCGCACGACGGCGTAGACCCCGGTCGAGACCACATGGTGACCGCGGTCGTCCTGCACGCGGACGACGCCCGAGAGGAACGGATTGTCACGGAAGGCGCGCAGCAGGAACCAAGCCGCGGCGACGAGCAGCACGAGCCCGAGCAGTTGGAGGCCGATCGGGAACGACGCCGTCCAGCGGTAGCGCTGCGCGTCGAGCGGCATCACGATGAACCACGCCACATAGCCGATGAACATCAGCAGCAGCAGCGGACGGTCGCCCCGCGCGTTCGCGTCATCCGCCTGCGGCCGCTTTCGTCGCTCCTCGAGCAGCCCCGGGTTGTGGCGCTGCATCCAGAGGGTGTTGGCGGCGTAGACGCCGAGCATCCAGGCGGCGAAGAGCCACGCCTCGACCCAGCGCACCGTGCCGGCGAGCAGGAAGATCAGGGCCGGCCAGATGGCCACCCAGATGACGCCGATCAGCGTGCGGTGTCGGGACAAGCGGAGGCCACGGCTACTTCTCGCCGCGCTTTCGGCGCTCGAGCAGCATCGAGAGGTGTATCTCGCGCGTGCGCAACTGCTTCCGCAGTTCCTGCTGCTGTGCGGGGTCGGTGGCGGCCGCCACCTGCTCGCGCAGGCGGGCGACCTCGTTGATCAGGTCGACCTCGGCGGGGGCGACCTTGGCGTTCCTGAGGATGGAGTACGCCATCCGCAGATCGGGTGGCGCGCTGAAGTATTCGTCGAGGTCGAGCGGCTGGCCGGCGTTCGGCAGGTTGTCGAACTCACCACGCTCGAGCGCTTCGCGAATGCGGCTTTCGGCGAGGCGGCTGAACGGCATCAGCCGGATCGTGACAAAACCGCCCGGCCGCGTCAAATCAGGCGCGAGGGCCCGCCGGGCCGCGTCTCAGGCCGCCTGGTAGCGTCCCTTGCGCACGAGCTGACGCGAGTGGTCGGCGCCGAATTCACGCATCACCAGGTCGTCCTCGGTGAAACGCGCCGTGGCGCGCGGCACCTTCAGCGGCTCGACGCGGCAGTCGACGCCGGGAGGCGGGGGCGGCTGCGGCGACAGCACCTCGGTGAAGCGCTGCGGGTACGACGGGTAGGTGCGGAACGTCGTGCCGGCGACGCCGCCGTGGCGCGCGGTGAGCCCGCCGAAGTCGTGGGTGAGGAAGTCGTAGATCGCCGGGTCGGGACGGCTGTCGAGGTACGCGTGCACCATCTCGACCACGTCCTCGAAGAAGCGGCGGCCGTGGCAGTTCGCGGCGTAGGTGCCGTCGGCGCGCTCCATGCGCCGGATGCCGGCGCGCGTCGGATCGATGTGGTAGAGCTCGTGCACGATCGTGTCGAGCTTCGCGACCCAGCCCGGCTGGCTGACGTAGTGCGCCCGCTTGCGCGTGTGCGACAGATCCTGGTCGCAGAAGCGCGGCAGCGTGAACGAGATGAGGTACTCGATCGCCTGCGGACCGACGCGCACTTCGGGTGATCGCGTGACGAACCACTCCGAGCGCCGCGTCAGCAGGCCGCTGGCACGGTCACGCCAGAAGTAATAGCCGGGCTCGCTCGGCGGCATGGAGACGCAGTGGCAGGTGGCGTAGGCGCCGTCCGTACCCGTCCGACCGGCGCGCGCGAACACCAGCACCCGACGCATGTCGATATGCGACAGGGGCTGCACCCGCTCGACCAGGTCGGCCATGAGCAGCGACACACGCTCGGTGTAATTGATCATCCTGCGAACGCACGAGCGCACACGGGTGCGGTGCTCGGGCGATCTCCAGCTGCCTGCGTTGTGGACGGTCGGGGGAGAGGAACCGGCTGATTATTGGACCCCGGTTCGAAGGGTGTCAAGCTGATGGGAGCCGGTTGCACGCTCACCCTGTCACCCTCCACAAGGGTATTCGGCACCCCTGTGACGGCGCTCCACTCGACCGTTGAGAAATCGCGAAGACGCTTGCGGGGACGCGATTACGGCGCAGCTGGGATGGGTGTGTCGGGTGGCGCGGCGTCCGGTACACCGGCTGCCGGCGCAGGGTCGACGGGTGTCGCCACTGGGATATCCGGCTCATCCGTAACGGAACTATCGGGTGCAGATTCGTGCGTCTCGGCGGCGGCCCTGACGGGGGCCGTCTCGATCGGCGGCTTCACGCCCCCCATCCGGCCGAGGATGATCTTCTGCCGCCTCAGCAGGCGGGGCGTCGGGCGCGCCGGCGTCAACACGCGCGGGTTCACGATCGCACCCGCGAGCAGCGCCGCCTGGCTCGGCGAGAGCGCCGACGCGGGCAGGCCGAAGTAGGTGCGCGACGCCGCCTCGATACCCCAGATGCCGTCGCCCCACTCGATCACGTTCAGGTAGATCTCGAAGATGCGCGCCTTCGACAGTTCCGCTTCGAGGCGCCGCGCGATGATCAGCTCCTTCAGCTTGCGCAGCGGGTCGCGGTCCGGCGACAGGTACAGGTTCTTCGCGAGCTGCTGGGTGATCGTGCTCGCGCCGCGCATCGCCTTGCCGCGCGCGAGGTCGTCCTCGATCGCCGCCTTGAGCTGCACGAGGTCGAGCCCCTCGTGCTCGAAGAACGCATCGTCCTCGGCGACGAGCACCGCGCGCTTCACGTGCTGCGAGATGCGGCCGTAGGGCACCCAGCGCTGCACCTTGCGCAGCGTCTTCCCGTCGCGCGCCGCCTCCGCCGCGCGCAGGCGCATCCAGGCGGTGTCGGTCGGGTTCTCGCGCACGAGCCGCCGCACGTCGGGCAGCGTGAGCCAGGTGTAGACGAGCACGCTGAAGACGAGCGCGGCACCGGTCACCAGCGTCCGCCAGAGCACCTGCCTGACGTGCAGCCGCACCGCCACCCGCCGACCCGCGAGCCGGGCCACTACCCGAGCCACTAGCCGACCACCACGGTCTTGATGCGCCGGCCGACCGCCGGGGTCGAGGCCGGATCCGCGTGGTTCATGATCGCCAGCGTCGCCGGCTTCA
>CANIAI010000330.1 GCA_947465275.1 Acidobacteriota bacterium
CTCGGTGCCCGAGTGCGGCCGGCGCCGCGATGGTGCCGTTGCGGCCGAGGAAGGCGCGGCGGTCGCCGCTCACCGACCGGGGCCGTTCGCTGGCGGCCGCGAAGGCCACCTGCCGGCCGAATGTCTGGTTGTACGCGTTGCGCGCGCAGATGGCGCCCGACTCGGGATCCACCTCGGTGACCACGTGCAGGTGCTCACCGGCGCGCGGCGGGCCGAGCATCCACTCGTTGTAGGCCACGAGGCTCAGGGTGCGGGCGTCGCCCCCCTCGTTCGTCAGCGTCAGCAGCGAGTACCGGACGGGCGCGCTCGCGTCCACGAAGATATCCAGTTCGTGGCGGATGCCCAGCACCGTTCGCGTGAACCGTGTCAGGCCGGCCATGTGCCGCACCACCGATCGGTCGGAGGCGTCACGCGGCTGCGGTCCCGGCGTCGGCGTCCAGTATTGCCCCGTCTCGTCGTCCCGCACGAAGAACGCCTCGGCCGTCGGATCGCTGATCGGGTCGTTGGCGAACGGGGTGAGGCGATTCTCGCGGCTGTTGCCCGACCAGGTGTGCGCGGCGCCGCCGGTGGTCACCACGGTCCCGAAGCGCGGGTTGGCGAGGACGTTCACCCACGGCATCGGCGTGTCGATCGCCCCGTCGAGCTCCACCACGTAACTGCGGCCGTCGTGGTCGAACCCACCCAGGCCGTTGTTGAGCGCCAGGCCTGGCGTCGCCGGCCACGCCGCGAGGTCGGCGATCCGCTTCGGGGCGGTCGCGACGAGCAGCGGAGACGGCACGCTGGCCGGCGCGGGACGATCGAGCTGCGATCGCAGGCTGCCCCGGTCGCCGCGCAGGACGGCGGCGGCCACGGCCTGCAGCACCAGCTGGTCCGCCTGGCCCATACCATCGGCGCGCAGCAGGTAGGCGCCGCCAGGACGGTGCTGCCAGGCGCTCCAGGGGCCGTCGTCGAGCACGGCGGTGAGCTGCGCCTGCATCTCGGCGAGGTAGCTGACCGGGTGCTCGTTCACGATCACCACGTCGGCGGTCTGGCCCTTCAGCCGCCAGTACTCCTGCGCCTGCAGCACCTGTCGCACGAGCGGCACGGCCGTATCGCCGATGACGCGCACCAGCAGGATCGGCACGTCGCCCGAGATCGCGTGCGGCCAGAGGCCGGGCTGGCCGAGCTCGTTTGCCGCCACGGCCGCCGCGTCGCCGCGGATGGACCGATCGACGCCGAACACGCGGGACGCCAGCCGCTCGAAGAGCATCGCCTCGTCCGCGGAGATGCCGAGGTGACGCAGGCTGCTCTGGGCGTGCGTCTGCGCCATCGCGAAGGTGCGGGTCGTCGCGCTCGACTCGTGGTACTTGCGCGACAGGGCGACCGCCGTCTCGCGGTCAGCCGCCATCCCGGTGACGAACGACAGTCGCGCCGTTCCGCCCGGCGCCAGCCGCACGCGCTGGCGCAGGCTGACGATCGGATCCAGCACCACGCCCACCGTGCCCGACAGCGCACGGCCGTCGAGCGCCAGCGGACTCGCGGGCGTGCGGCCTCGGCCGAGGAAGCGGGCGCGGTCCGTCTCCCATTCGACAGGACCCTGGGCGCGACCCTCCAGGCTGATCGTGTGGAACAGCCACGCCCCGGTGTCGCCCGGGCCGCGGGGACGCCGATGGCAGAGCAGCGCCGCGCTCTCGGGCAGGTACTCGGTGCGGACGAAGAGCTTGCCGAACGCCGGGTGCGCCAGGTCTGCGACCGCCGCGGTCAGCACGACCTCGGCATAGCTGGTGACGTCGATCTCGCGCATGCGGGTGTCGTGGTTCCGCAGCGTGAGGCGTCGCACTTCCACGTCGTCTTCGGTCGCGACGGTCACGTCGAGCGTGGTGACGATCCGATCGTCCCGCCGCCGGAAGGTCGCGCGCTCCGGCGAGAACTGCACGGTGTACTCGTCGGGCGTCCGGCACGTCGGCTGGTGCCCCGCCGACCAGACATCGCCGCTCCTGGCGTCGCGCAGGTAGACGAACTGCCCGTCGCCGTCGACGGTGGCATCCTGCCGCCAGCGGGTCACGGGCAGCCCGTGCCAGCTGCTCCCGCCGCCGCCGGCATTGGTCAGCGCGGCGATGTAGCGCCCGTTCGAGAGGAACTGCGTGTGCGGCCAGGGCGTCTGCGCCGTGCGGAACGTGCGGCTGGGCATCGACAGCACGGGTCCGCTGACGCTGACCGGGTCGGTCGGCCTGGGCTGGATCGGCGTCGCGCTCCGGGGCACGCGTTCCTGCAGCAGCAGCTCGGTCGCCTGCATGCGCGGGTCGGCTTGGAAGCGATCGACCATGCGATCGCCGGTCAGCACGTTGGCGAGGGCGACGAGCGTCATCCCCTCGTGATGCGCCATGCAGGTCTTCACGACGACGCCGCCCGCGTACTCGACGCCGTCGGTGCCGCGCGGGGTGTAGTCGATGGCGTCGAAGAAGCCATAGGTGCCGTAGAGCCCGTCCGCCGCGAGGCGACGCAGGTTCTGGACGGCCGCCGCGGGGTCGATGGCCACCGCCAGCGCCGTCGCGTACGGCGCGACGACGATTTCATCGCCGAGTCCGCGCTTCAGCCCGAGGCCCGGCACGCCGAACGCCTTGTACTGGTAGGTGCCGTGCCGGTCGACGACGTTGTAGGCCGACTCCGACACACCCCAGGGGACGCCCCGCGCCTCGCCGTACTCGATGTGCCGCCGGACGACCATGCGGCACGATTCGTCGAGCAGCGTCCCGGGATAGCTCCGCATCACGAGCAGCGGCATCAGGTACTCGAACAGCGTGGCGCTCCACGACAGCAGCACCGGCGCGCCGCGGACGCCGGTCACCGGACGCCCCAGGTGGAACCAGTGGCGCTGGCCGACGTCGCCCTTCGCGATCGCGAAGAAGCTCGCCAGCCGCGACTCCGACGCGAGCAGGTCGTAGCACGACGCGTCGAGACGCCCGGGATTGTCGGCGTCGGGGAGCTGGTAGCCGATCGAGAACAGGTGCCGGGCCGGGTCGAGCAGCACGCGGAAGTCCATCGCGTCGGCGAGCGCCATCGCGCGGGCCGAGAGATCCGGCGCCAGTTCCCGCAGCCCGACCGCCAGCGCCACCAGGGCGCCCGCGAGGTTGCCGCTGTCGACGGTCGAGACGTAGGCCGGGGGGAGCGGCGCCAGCGTCCGCGTGTCGTACCAGTTCAGGAAGTGTCCCTCGTGGCGGGGCAGCGCCTCGAGCGTGTCGAGCGTGCGGCCGAGGCGCAGCACCAGGTCCGGCGCCGTGATGAAGCCGAGGTCATGGGCCGACAGCGCGGCCAGCAGCCCGAGGCCGATGTTGGTCGGCGACGTGCGGTGCGCGATCTCCTCGGATGGCTGCCACTGCACGTTGTCGGGCGGCAGGAAGTGGTCGGCCTCGGTCACGAACGTGTCGAAGTAGGCCCAGGTCGCGCGCGCCACGTCGGCCAGGTACGCGCGGTCGTCGGCGCCGAGCGGCACCCGCGTCGTCGGCATCGGCCGGCTGAGCGCCCA